>JAWVYR010000108.1:0-7966 GCA_033722635.1 Balneolaceae bacterium
GATCAAACTCTCCATGGTAATAAAACACCATAAAAAGTAAGTTCGAATCCCCGACCCAACAGGACCGGTCTCCCGATCCCATCGACTTGGCTCGCACTATGCGATAGACTATATCTTCTTCAGTATTTAAAAGAACAAAAATATGCCCTCTTCAGAAGCCCCTGATAACGAGCAATTGCTTGCTAAAGTATGGAGCAAAAAATAGGGCTGAGAGCAATGAACTATTGACCTCAACCCGCCCTGAAAAGGGATTTAAAATATAGGGCTAATCGGGGGAAATTGTCAATCTTTTTCTCACATTATTTTTACTTTTTTGCCCCGGCTGTCGGCATCTGCAAACGCCCTTCCTGAAACCGTTCGAATCGACTCGCTTCAGCCGACTGTTTCCTCCGACCTTAAGGTCCCTCCCCATTCAATCACCGTACCTCATTCCTCCGCTAACCGAACCCCGGACGGATCCTCCTCATAGTTCTTCAGCAACTTCACTCCCAGATAGAACAGCGGGGTGTCGAACAGGGCAAAAAAGAATTTGAAGAGATAGGAGTTCAGGATAAGAATTACCAGTGCACCGATGGTGTTGACTTCCGAACCCAGATTCCCCGCCATATACAATATGCTGAGTATCGCCGTGGAATCGACCAGCTGGCTTACCGTGGTGGAGGCGTTGTTGCGCAGCCATAGATGCTTTCCCCCGGTCAGTTTTTTCCAGAAGTGAAACAGCCGCACATCCACCGACTGCGAAATCAGATAGGCGATCATGCTGGCTACGGTGTTGCCGATCATGAATTCATAAACCCCTTCAAACAGATTCAGTCCCCCGCTGACACCCTGGGTGTTGGGAAGCCAGTGATTTACACTCATCAGAAAAAGCATATAAATATTCATGAAAAATCCGATCCAAACGATGAGCTGTGCTTTCTTGCGGCCAAACAGTTCGGAAATAAGATCGGTAGCCAGGAAGGTAAACGGATAGGCGATCACACCCACGGGTACACTCATGGTGTAGGTGTCTCCGTCCCGCACCATCTCGGGCGTAATCGCTTTCAGCCATTCCGGCAGCTCCATGGAAAAGATCGTTACAAATTTGGTGGTCCCGATCACATTGCCGAGCACCAGGGCGGTCAGGAAGATTCCCGTCAGGCTCAACAGGAGAGCGTCGCGCCGATAGCTATTTCCATTTTTTGTGTTATTCATCGAACCGCAGTGTGAAGAATATGCTGCCTTGCTTCAAACATGGATAAAAAGATGAAGAAACAGATCATTGCAATGCTTCCGAACGGCAAATGGTTCCGGATCTGCAAATGCGACTATTCAAATCCCTCGAATGTCCTCCTGAAACTTACCGCCAGTACCTGCTGAATCTCTTCCCATCGTTTTTTCCCTTCACTCAGCACATATTTCTGGTTCAGCTCGAGTTCCGGCCCCAGGTATCGCCGGTCGGGAAACTCTTTTCGCAACGAGGTGGAGAAACCATCCATCACTCCCCGGTAGGGATAGTTCATTCGGACCCTTAAGGAGGGTTCCATTCTTTTGATCTGACGACGCCACTCTTCACAAAATCGATTTTCATGATCCCTTACCGGATCAAAAAGCAGGCCGATATCCGTCTGCCTGGTCACTCCGTTCATCTGTGGCGTAAAGGTGTGCACGGAGAGATGCACGACCCGGTGATCTTCTTCAATCAGGTTCGCTATCTCCTTTCGTACTTTTTGGCGATGCGGTTCATATATATTATCGACAATATGTTTTTTGGTTTCCTGCTCGATATCGCTCAAGTAATCGGAAAAAGCAGCGGGATGATTCAGCGATCGGTTCAGGTCCACCAGCAGACGGGTGGTTTTGTGGATTTCGGGATCCACACCCATCTCCTCGGCAATGGTGTGGGTGAGCTCCAGCGCGCCGATGTCATATCCACGATGGGTATTCAATATTTCGTCATCCTCATCTATAATATGATGGTAATCCGCCGGCACCCTGTTTCCGGCATGCTCACAAGTTACAATCGCTTTCTTTGCCATCTATCTGAACAGTCGACTTAAATCGTTTGGTTCAAATTCACTGTTTCTTCACTACACTGTTATCCTGCTTCCCTATGGGTATTTATAATACAACTCCCGGGAAAATCGTTCTCTGCAGCCTGCAGACGGCTCCTATGACTTTCGAGCAGCCGATATCAAAAACAAACATTGGTTCCTTTATCCGCATCCCGTCATGTCGCATAACATCTAAATCCGCGAGCATGAGGTGCTAACCTGCACGGAATCAGCAACCGCTTGAACCTTTATCCAGCAACCTCTAACATCCTGTCAAATCCAATGAATCAGGTTAACCTATGTCTCTATTACTGGTAGCCGGCGATCGCAAATTGGAGTCCTGGAAGAAGGCTCTTCAGCAAACCGACCCGGATCTGGATGTGGAAATATGGCCCGATGTGAAAAACAGGGATCGTGTGCAGTTTATGGTCAGCTGGAATCATCCAAAAGGAATGCTGAACCGTTTTCCCAACCTGAAGGCGGTTTCCTCGCTCGGGGCCGGAGTCGACCATATACTGCGGGATCCCGACCTGCCGGATGATCTGTGGGTTTGCAGGGTGGTGACCCCCTCCCTGATCCGCCAGATGAAGGAATATGTGCTGCATGCCGTGCTGAGCTATCAACGAAACTTCACGGTCTATGCCCGGCAAAAACAGATGAACCGCTGGAGCGTGCATGAAAACCGGCCGCATGACAGTCTGAAAATCGGTGTTATGGGCTTGGGAGAATTCGGCCGACCGGTGGCGGAATGCTTGTCCGATAACGGCTACCAGGTAGCGGGCTGGTCGCGAAGTGTGAAGTCGTTGGAGGGGATCTCCCATTTTGCCGGGGAGAATGACTTCGATGAATTTCTGAAGTCAACCAACCTGTTGATCTGCATGCTGCCGTTGACCAAGGAAACAGCAGGCATTCTCAATCTCGAACTGATGAAAAAATTGATCCGTCCCGCTTATCTGATAAACGTTGCGCGGGGTGAGCATCTGGTGGATGAGGACCTGATCTATGCACTGGACAAGGGATGGCTCTCCGGAGCCTGGCTCGATGTCTTCAATGAAGAACCGCTACCCGAAAACCATCCGTTCTGGAATCGGCCCAATATCATGATCACCCCCCATGTCGCCAGTGTAACCCGGCCCGCCGAGGCCGCCGAACAGATTGTTGAAAATTACAAGCGGGTGATTTCAGGGATACCACCGCTCAACCGGGTTGATCGGGAAAAAGGGTATTGAGCTTTTTTACAGCCACCTGTCAGCCTACCTTCACCTGTTCGGTCCAGTTAAATGAATCCTCAACCTGGCCCCGCTGAATACCATAGATCGTATCATAGAGTTTTTGACCGACCGGTCCGCGCCGCTCTTTATGAATGATGATCGATTCTCCCTTATGTTGAATCTCTTTCACCGGGGCGACGACGGCGGCCGTACCAGATCCAAAAACCTCCTGCAGGCTGCCTTCACGACCTGCCTGCATCACCTCGTCGATCGAGATCATCCGCTCCTGAACATCCATCCCCCAGCTCTCCGCCAGCTGCAGAACTGAGGCTCTCGTTACCCCGGGCAGAATGGTTCCCTGAAGAGGCGGGGTAATAAGTACATCATCGATCAGGAAAAAGATATTCATTGTACCGACCTCCTCCACATACTTGTGCTCCAGGGCATCCAGCCACAGTATCTGGTGGAACCCCAGCTCCTTGGCCTTCATGGCCGGATACATGCTGGCGGCGTAATTGGCAGCAGTCTTGGCCTCGCCGACGCCCCCCTTGACAGCGCGCACATAATTCTGCGAGGTGATCAGTTTTACAGGCTCATCGTAGTATGCACCCACCGGAGAGGTAATGATATAGAATCGGTACCGGTCGGATACCTTTGCTGCAATCACCGGCTCAAAAGCGATCGCGAACGGCCGTATATAGAGCGCGTTTCCTTCTTTCTGAGGAACCCAGCGGTGGTCCAGTTTTATCAGCTCCTTGATACCGCCCAGAAACATCTCGTGGTTGATCTCCGGAATGCACATCCGCTTGCAGGAGTCGACCATCCGGTTGAAATTTTTACCGGGCCTGAACAGGTTGATGGTCCGATCATCCACGTAGTAAGCCTTGGTGCCTTCGAACACCGTCTGACCGTAGTGAAATACATTCAAGGCCGGCTGTACCTCGATCGTATCGTAGGGTTTTATGACCGGGTTCTGCCAGCTGCCGTCCCGATATTCCGCCTCATACATATGATCGGAAAAAATCCGCCCGAAACCGGGATGGTCCAGATCGACATTAGGCAGTCTGCTCTGCGTGACTTTCTCAACTGAGATATCGGTGACTGTATTCATGGTGTATCCTGATCAGTGTTGCGTATAAAATGTGAGAACAATGGCGGACAATACCCTTTATAAGCTTAAAACCCAGCGATGTTTCATCGTTCGTTTGACTACATGAGGTTTTATTCAGTATATATATCGACCACATGAGATGAAACAATCATACGAATTCATTTAAGAGTTTATTCCCTAAATCTCAAACAAAAACTATTCAGCGTCATGGATCTGGAACCTCTTTTCAATTTGCTGCAGGATACTCCTGGCGGTTCCTTTTTCAATCCCTGGTTCGACCGTGACCGGGAACATGACCGTACTCCTGAGGCGCCCGAAATTCGCAGGAAACAGCTGCAGGCCTATCTGCAGGAGCGGGAGAACACCGCCAAATATCTCTGTATCGGCGAGGCTCTGGGCTACCAGGGTGGGCATTTTACCGGTATCGCCATGACATCGGAGCGAATTCTGCTGGGCTATCACGAAGAGATGTACGGCATATCGCCCGAAGGGGTCTTTCAGTCGGTGGAGCCTGAGCGCACCAGCAAGCTGGAAGTGAATCCCAAAGGAATGACGGAACCCACCGCCACCATTATGTGGAAAGCGCTTTACCAGATGCAAGTGGATCCATATGAAGTCGTGCTCTGGAACGCCCTCTCATGGCATCCCTACGACCCGGAGCAGGGAATGTTGAGCAACCGTACACCGACCGACGGGGAGTTGGAAGAGGGGTATGAAGCTCTTCAACGGTTTCTGGAGTGTTTTCCCGACTGCGAAGTGATTTCTGTCGGTAAGAAATGCGCAAAATGCCTGGATGCACTTGGCGTAGGCTACAAGGAGGTACGCCATCCGGCCAACGGAGGAGCGGTGAAATTCCGGAACCAGTTCAAGGAGATCATAAATGCTTATTTTCAAGGTTGAATTTTCATCAATTCAGCATTCGGCATTCAATATTCAACATTGATCATCCAGTGCTCTGCATGGCGGCGGCTATACCGTTGATGCTCAGAAACAGCGCGTCGCGCAGCGGATCATGATCCTGATCCGATCGGCCATCCCAACGCTCCATCAACTCCACCTGCATCAGGTTCAGTGGATAGGTAAAGGGGTTTCTGAACCGGATCGACTTTTTGATCACTTTGCTGTTATCAAGAATTCCCTCCTGACCGGTGATTGCTAGAATCGCATCCTCCGCCCCCTCATAATCTTCCAGGATCATTCGGTGAAACCTGTTATCCTCGTCGTCGATATAGGAGATGGCGGTCGGGATATGGGTTCGCGCCATCTCGCGCTGGGCGTTGTCCAGCACGGTCCTGAAAAAGATCCACTCGCTGTACCATTTCCGGAACTGTTCAAGGGCGTCATCATCCGAATCTATCTGCTCCTGCAACGCGGTGCCGATTCCGAACCAGCCTGGTATATTATACCGTACCTGGGTCCAGGCGAACACCCAGGGTATCGCCCGCAGATTTTCAAAGTCGGCGGTACCCGATCCCTTGCGCGAAACCGGGCGTGAGGCGATCGGCAGCCTGCTGATATGCTCGATCGGGGTAACCGAGGTGTACCATTCCCAAAACTCCTCGTCGTCGATCAGCTCCCGGTAGGCATTCATGGAGCGTTCTGCAAGTTGATCCATGATCTCCTCGTATCCGTCGCGCACCCCCTCATCCTCCTTCTTTTCGGCTACGGTCACGCGGATCATCGCATTGACGATCTGCTCGAGATGACGTCGGGTAATCGAAGCAAGCGAGTACCGAAAGGAAATCACCTCTCCCTGCTCTGTAAAACGAATGCGCCCATTGTTGCTGATCGGGGGCAATGCAAGGATCGCCTCATTCGAGCGGCCGCCGCCACGCCCGACGGTGCCCCCCCGACCGTGAAAAAGCCGGAAATCGATGCCGAATTGCCTGCAGACCCTTCCCAGCTTCTGCTGTGCTTTTTCCAGGGCCCAGTTCGCCATCCAGTAGCCGCCATCCTTATTGCTATCGGAATAGCCGAGCATGATCTCCTGAAAGTTGCCGCGGGCCTTGATCTGCTTGCTGTAGAGCTCATCTTCCAGAATCTCGGTCATCAGCCGATCACACTGATCGAGATCCTCGATCGTCTCAAAAAGAGGGACCACGTCGATCCGGCTCTCGACCCCCTCATCACCTATACTCCACAGCCCCGCCTCCTTGGCAAGGATCAGCACCTCCAGCATATCGCTGACACCGTGCGTCATGCTGATAATATAGTTGCCAAACAGGCGCTCATCCAGGGCGATCATGTCACTGATCAGCCTGAACACCTCGAGCATCTTCCGCGTATCTTCGGAAACATTCATCTTGATCGGACAAAGCGGACGGGGGTTGTTCAGCTCTTCAATCAGCAGTTCCACTTTATCCGACTCCGGGAGATCCGCGTAGTCCTCCTCCACATCGGAGCGTGCCAACAGCTCGGCTACCGCCTCCTCATGCAGGCGGCTGTGTTGGCGGACATCCAGCGCGGCCATATGAAACCCGAAGGTTTCGGCCCGTACCATCAGATCCTTCAACCGACCCTCACCCGCGATTAGCGTAAGCCCGCATTGTTCGATACTCTCTTTGATGAGTGAAAGATCGTGAAGGAAGTCATCGGCGGTATACCGGTCAGCCTGTTCGATCATCGCCTCACGGCCGGACTTCTGCAGAAGGTCAACCTGGTGATCAAGTTTTTGCATCATATGGGTGATCTTTCGCCGGTAGGGTTCGTGGCGATAGAGGCGGCGGTAGCGGTCAGAGAGCGGCACGCTGTTTTCATCCTCCACGATCGATTTTTCCAGCGCATCCGAAATCTCATAGTGATTTTCTGAGATACTGAGGAATCGGCGCAGTTCATCAAGCTCATCGAGGTAGAGTGACAACACGCTTTGCCGGTGCTCTCGTACGGTATCCCAGGTCACCTCCGGGGTAACATTCGGGTTCCCGTCCCGGTCGCTCCCGATCCAGGATCGGTAGCGTAATACGACCGGGAAATCGGCCTTCTGTTCATAATAGGTGTCGAACGCCTGACGCAGATCCTCGTAGAGTACAGGAATGGTATCCCAGATGGTATTGGTGAAATAAAAAAGACCGTTCTCCACCTCATCCTCCACCGTAACCTGTTCGGTGCGGACCTCGTCGGTGGCCAGCAGCAGTGTGATCTCATTCAGGATCTCGTAGATCATCGATTCCTGTTCGTTGGGAGTGAACTCCTCCCGATCAAGCTGGTTGATAATGGCGGTGATATGCTGTTGCTTCACCAGGATGCTATGGCGCCGCGCTTCGGTGGGATGGGCGGTAATAGTAGGTTGAATATCCAGTTTCCCGATCACCTCCAGGGCCTCCTCGCGGTCGTACCCCTTGGATTTCAGAAAATATACCGCCTCGGCGATACTTTCGGACCGGGGCGCGTCGGGGGTAGTCGTGAATTCGCGCTCACGGTTGATACGGGTAATCTCGTGCTGCTCAAGGGAATTGATCAGGTGAAAAAACACCGTGTTAAATCGAAGCAGTTTGGTGATCTGTTCGGTCGACAACCGGTCCAGCCGCTCCTGCAGCTCCTTGATAACGCCGGATTCCTGCTGGTCAAAACCGCGTGCCGCCAGCGCCGGAAGTTCGGATAGATCCTCGATC
>JAWVYR010000109.1:0-7930 GCA_033722635.1 Balneolaceae bacterium
GTAACTCCCGGCATCCATACCCAGCAATCGGTCATCATTCCATTCGTAACTGCCGAATAGATTTATCGAGGGAGCGAAGCTGAACTTTGCCGCGTTGACCTGCTTTTCCGACGCTTTAACCATCCATCCGAGGGCCTTCATGTCTGACCTACGGCTGTTCAGTCGCTCATACTCCACCCGGACTGTATCCACCCGCGGAAGGGTCATGCGGTCGGTCAACCTGAACTCCACCGTCTCCTCCATCCCGGTCAGATAGGCCAGCTGCTGCTGCGCTTCCTCCTTTTTTTGCAGCGCCGCCGATCTCCTGCTTTCAAGCTCTTTAACACGGACCTCTGCAAGCAGCAGGTCGGCCCTGTCTATCATCCCCTGCTTGAAAAAATCCGATGCCTGTTCATAGTTGGCTCGGGCCGCTGTCAACGAGGTATCCACGATGCCCACCTCCCGGACGGACAACATTAACGCATAGTACTGCTGCCTTACCAGGTATTCGACATAGTATTCCGCCCTTTTCAGCTGTTCCCGGCTGGCTTTCAACTGATCCTTCAATGCTCCCCTTTTGAAATATCCATCCGGATTGAACAGCGGCTGCTGTATCTGGATTTTGGTTGTAAAGTTGTCAATGGGATCCGGATCGTTGAGAAAATCAGGATTGAAATCGGCGGTAGTTACGATCTCCTGTTTCAGAAGAAATCCGAAGGTGTTAAGGGGATTGTTAGTAGTTACGGCTGATTCCTCCACCGAAATTGTTGGAAGAAACAGCGCATTTGCGGATCTGAACTGCGACCTGGATATGGCCACATCCTGCTGCGTCGCCTGTAACCCGAGGTTATGCCGCAAAGCCCGTGTGACCGCCTCCTCCATCGATAAATGCACCACCCGGCTATCCTGTTCCGCCTCCTGTGCAAGAACTGTTCCATGCATGGCAGCTGTCATCAGGAGTATTGCCGACAGCGCCGAAGCAATCTTCAGGATGAGGATTCTTTTGAATTCCATGGACTGATCGGTTGAAGTTTTTTGCTCTGTTGCTTTTCCGAATCCAAGGTAATAAATTTTGATAATTGTTACAACATGTATTAACATGTATTAAATTCAATACCTAAAATCTGTTAATTTGCTTTTTTGAAACCACGGGACAAGTAATCCATGATGCTAAAAGACGACAGACCCCGCCATGAGCAGATCAGCGATTGGCTGAGAAGTGAAATCGAAGCCTGCAGGTACGAAACCGGCAGCCGCCTGCCCTCCGAGAGTGAGCTCAGCCAAAAGTTCGACGTAAGTCGGGTGACGGTGCGCCATGCACTACGTACCCTGGAAAATGAGGGACTGATCTACCGCCGCCAGGGATTGGGGTCGTTTGTCAGTACAAATAAGGTTCGTCAGCCGCTGGTTTGCCTGACCGACTTTTCAGAGGATATGCAGCGGGCGGGCGTTGAGGCCCGTTCCGAGATTGTCTTCAAGGGTATCGAATCGTGCGAATCCCGGGTTGCCGCCCAACTCGATCTGGGTGAAAAAACCAACTGTTATCGCCTGGACCGGGTACGGCTGGGCGATGGTAAGCCGGTGGCGTTTGACATCACTTGGCTGCCGCTCTTCTACGGACAGCTGCTCGAAAACCACGATCTCGAACATGGCACGATCTATCGCATTCTCGAGGAGGAATATGAGATCCCGATTCAAAGAGGGCACTACCGGATGAAGGCGGGCAATGCCGATGACGAGCTGAGCGACCATCTCAAGGTCCCGCAGGGAAGCGCCCTTTTGCTGATCGAACGGATCACCATGACGGTCGGTGACAAAAAAGTCTATTTCCAGCAGCGATTCTACCGAACCGACCGAGTCTGCTATGAGATCGAACTTGAGCGAAAGGATGCAACCTGTGACCAGTACGCTCAAGGATTGCCCCTTAAAGAATTCGCGCCGGTATTTTTCAACCAGTCCAGCTGAATCGCAAATTTGATAACTTCCTGTCCAATCCAGGCTATAAATGCGTTGCGTAAATGCAGAAATATAGCTATTGTGCAACTCCTGAAATCTGGAAATTTATTTGTCTTAAACATTCATCTAACCATCACTGCTATGCGTAAATCAACTTTTCTATCGGGGGTAAGTGCTGTCCTGCTGGTGCTCTTTATCATGACTCTGCCGGGGCGTGCTCAGAACCTTGAGGATTTTGAGAAAAAAGTAACGGAGTTCACTCTCGATAACGGATTGAAATTTATCGTGATCGAGCGCCCGGTGGCCCCTGTTATCAGCTTTGTCACCTTTGTGGATGTGGGGGGAGCCGACGAACCGGTGGGCCACACCGGTATCGCCCACATTTTTGAACATATGGCTTTCAAGGGTACCCATTATATCGGTACCAGCAACTGGAAAAAGGAGAAGAAGACCCTGGATCAGTTGGAGAAAACCTACCAGCAGTGGCTGCAGGAGCAATACAAGGCCCGGCCCGATTCTGCTCGAATTAAAAAACTGTGGAGCCGTTTTGAAGAACTGCAGGAGGAGGCCAAGCAGTATGTGGTGAACAACGAGTTTTCCCGAATCATCGAGCGAAACGGGGGTACCGGACTGAACGCCGGAACCGGATACGACCAGACTGTTTATTTTTACAATCTTCCCGAAAATCGCATGGAGCTGTGGTTCAGCCTGGAATCAGACCGGTTTAAAAATCCGGTGTTCAGGGAATTCTACGTGGAAAAAGAGGTGGTACGCGAGGAACGGCGCATGCGCACCGAATCCAGTCCCGTTGGCCGTCTTGTGGAGGAGTTTTTGACCGTGGCCTACACCGCTCATCCCTATGGCCGGCCGGTAGTCGGATGGCACTCCGATATTACTGCAACCACTATAGAAGACGCACGCGAGTTTTACAATACCTACTATGTACCTTCCAACATCACCATTGCGATCGCGGGGGATGTAGATCCGGACCAAGTAAAAAAGATGGCAAAAACCTATTTTGGCGGTCTGAAGGCCGGCCCGGAACCGCCGCCCGTATATACCGAGGAACCGCCCCAGCGCGGCGAGCGCAGATTCCAGATCGTGGAAAAGACCCAACCCTACTTGCTGACCGGTTACCATGGGGTTTCCCAGGATCATCCAGATTTTGAAGCGCTGCAATTGCTGGGTTCGATCATCTCGTCCGGCCGCACATCCAGGCTCTACAAGCGGATGGTGGAGGAAGAGAAAACTGCCCTCGGGGTAAGTGCTTTCAACGGTTTTCCCGGTACTAAACATGAATCGCTCTTCATCACTTTTGCGGTTCCCAACAGAGGGTTTGGCGTGGATACATTGGAAGCCACCATCAATGAGGAGATCGAGAAAGTCAAGAACGGTGATATCTCGCAGCATGAACTCGACAGGGCGCGTACCAATGCCCGGGCCAACCTGGTCCGAAGCCTGGACTCCAACAGCGGGCTGGCACGGGCGTTAGCATCGGCCCAGGCACAGCAGGGCGACTGGCGAACGGTATTTACCCGCCTCGACGACTTGGATGCCGTCACGCTTGAGGACCTTCAGCGGGTCGCCAAAAAATACCTGGTGAAGGAGCAGCGCACAGTCGGTATGATCGTCAATGAGGAGAATGACGAGGAGGTCGCCGATGCGAATCAATAAACGATTTTTTAATTCAACGAACTCAGGAGAATACATCATGAAACGGATATCATCGGTATTGATACTCATTTTAATCGCCGGCCTTTCGGTCGCTACGGCGCAGAAACGGTACGATCAGCTGACCTATCCGGAGCTGAATACTTTCCAGAAACCAAATGTGGAGATTTTTACGCTCGACAATGGCATCAAATTCTTCCTGGTGGAGGATCACGAGCTGCCACTGATCGATCTCACCCTCAGGGTTCGAACCGGTGGCGTGCTGGTGCCCAATGAGAAAACCGGACTGGCATCGATCACCGGCACCGTCATGCGATCCGGGGGCACGGAAAAACATCCTTCAGACCAGCTTAACGAGCTGCTGGAAAACCGGGCTGCCAGCATGGAAACCTTCATATCTTTTTCTTCCGGCGGTGGAAGTATGAATGTACTGAAGGAGGATTTTGAGGAACTGCTACCGGTTTTCATCGATCTGCTGAAAAATCCCGCATTCCCCGAAGAGAAGGTCGAACTAGCCAAAACCCAGCAGAAATCTGCCATTTCGCGGCGAAACGACAGCCAGCAGCAGATCGGGTTCCGGGAGTTCGAGCAGCTGATCTACGGGGAGAACTCCGTATATGGCCGTACCACCGAATATGAAACCATCAACAACATCACCCGGCAGGACCTGGTCGACTTTCACAACAAACACTTTGTGGGCAGCAACATGATGATCGGTCTGATCGGAGATTTCGACACCGGTCAGATCAAGAAACTGCTGACCCGGGAGTTCGGAAAAATTGAAAAAGGGACCCGAACAGAGCTCAAATTCCCCGAAATCGACTATGAGTACAAGAGCTCGGTGAATTTCGTAAACAAACCGGATGTGAATCAGAGCCTGGTGCTGATGGGACACATCGGGGGACTGCGCGAGAATCCCGATTATGCAGAAATTCAGGTGATGAACGAGGTGCTCAGCGGCGGGTTTTCGGGGCGCCTGTTCCAGATCGTCCGAACCGACATGGGACTGGCCTACAGCGTTTTCGGCAATTATAGCATGAACACCTTCTATCCCGGGCAGTTCTACACCGGGGTGATGACCAAAAGTTCCACAACCGCCGAAGCGATCGACGCAATCAGGAAGCAGATCATCCGTCTGCAGAAGGAACCGGTCTCACAGGAGGAGCTCAAGAATGTGAAAGACCAGTTTCTCAACTCGCTGGTGTTCCGGTATGACAGCTACGAAGATGTGCTCAGAGAACAGATATCCAACGAATACCGCGGGCTGCCGGATGATGCATTCGACCAGTATGTGAAGGAGTTGCGGGCTACTACCATCCAGGATGTGCAGCGGGTGGCTAAAGAATATCTCCGCCCCAACCAGATGCAGATACTGGTCGTCGGCAATGAAGAAGAGATCGGCGATCAGCTTCAGAAGTACGGGGAGGTAAACAGGATCGATATCTCCATACCCCAGCCGGGCAGCGACAAAACACAAACGGTGCAGGGTGATGCTGCAAAAGGCCGGCAGATCCTGGACAAGATGGCCGATGCGCTGATCACACCGGAGCAGGAACTCAACTCCCTGACTACGGTTGCAGAATTGACACAGTTCAATCCCAATATGCCGGGCGGAAGCATGACCATGCGGGTGACCACGACCGTCGATTATCCCGATGCCGTGGAACAGACCATGGAAACCCCTCAGGGCCCCATGAAACTTAATTTTGAGGGCGGCGAGGGGACAATGCAGATGATGGGCCAAGAACGGCCGATCCCGCCGCAGATGATTAAGGGGATGAAGGAGGAATTGAACCGGAGCTACCTGGCAATCGCCAGGGACAACGAGCAGCTCGACCCCCAATATTTGGGTACCGAGGATTTTGAGGGAGAAACCTATGACAAGATCAGCGTGACGATCGACGAGAAAAATATCTCCCTCCTGGTCGACCAGGATACCGGGTATCCCCGGCTGATGCGCTACGAACAGTTCAATCCACAGAAAGGGGAAAACATCCAGGTTGAAACCCACTATTCAAATTGGACGGTCAAAAACGGAATAGCCCATGCCTATAAAGAGGTAACCTTTGCCGGTGAGACCAAAGCCTCCGAGGTGGAGTATGAATCACATGAGGTCAATCAGAAATAGGTGATCATCAGTATCATTGCATTTCAGGGCTTCCGATGCCGGAAGCCCTTTTTTATTTGACTTTGTACCGGTAGAATATCGTATTTCTATCGGTTCGGTTAAAACATCCAACTTCAAACAGGCAGATCCATGACGGAGCAAAACGATAAGATGAAGATAGTGCACGTCCATCTCCCGAAAGATGAAAAATACACCACCACCCTTAACGCCGGCAAACATGAGCTGGTCGGAGATGAACCGGAGAGCGTGGAGGGGGGCAAAGATCAGGGCCCGGATCCCTATGACTACCTGTTGATGTCGCTGGGCTCATGCACGGTGATGACAGTCCGCATGTATGCCGACCACAAGGAATGGCCTGTGGAGGATATCTACATGGAGCTGCGCCACAACAAGCGCCACAGCGAGGATTGCAAAAACTGCGACGACAAGAAGAGCCGAATCGACTATATCGAAAAGGAGCTGATCGTAAAAGGGGATTTGAGCAAGAAACAGCTCGACCGTATCCTGGAGATCTCGCAACGATGCCCGGTTAACCGGACGCTATCCGGAGATATCGAGATCAAGAGCAGCATCAGCCAGTAATTTGTAATCAGTTTAGTCCACCGCCGCCGGCTGCTGGCCTTCTGCATACGCTTCAACGGGCACGCAGCTGCACATCAGATGGCGGTCGCCGTATGCCTCATCCACCCGGCTGACAGGAGGCCAGTACTTGTCGAATCGCAGGTAATCGAGCGGAAACACCGCCTGTTCGCGGCTATAGGGATGGTTCCATTCGGCTGCGGTTATGGCCCGTGCCGTATGGGGCGCATTCTTCAATACGTTATCCTCCGGATCGGCTTCGCCTTCTTCGATTTCCCGTATCTCCTCGCGGATCGAGATCATCGCTTCGCAGAAGCGGTCGAGTTCCTCCTTCGACTCGCTTTCGGTCGGTTCGATCATAAGTGTTCCTGGTACAGGAAAGGACATGGTCGGTGCATGAAATCCGTAATCCATCAGGCGCTTGGCCAGATCCGCCGATTCGATCCCGGCCGATTGCCTGAAGGGGCGGAGGTCCACAATAAATTCGTGGGCGGTCCGGTCGTTCTTGCCGGTATAGAGGATCGGGTAATGGTCCTTCAGCCGGTCTTTCAGGTAGTTTGAATTCAGTATGGCGATCTCGGTGGCCCGGGTCAATCCATGTGCCCCCATCAGCTCGATGTAGGCAAAAGAGATGGAGAGGATGCTTGCGCTGCCCCAGGGGGCGGCCGAGATGCCAGGAATCGCTTTTTTACCTCCAGTCGGAATCACCGCATTGCCCGGCAGGAAGGGTTCAAGATGTTCGGCTACGGCTATCGGCCCCATCCCGGGTCCGCCGCCGCCGTGGGGTATACAAAACGTTTTGTGCAGGTTGAGGTGACAGACATCGGCTCCGATCTCCTTTGGGGAGGTCAACCCCACTTGGGCATTCATATTGGCCCCATCCATATAAACCTGCCCGCCATTCTCGTGAATCACCCGGCAAATCTCCTTGATATCCTGCTCAAATACCCCGTGGGTAGAGGGATAGGTGATCATGATCGCGGCCAACTTTTCGCTGTTGGCTTCCGCTTTCTCACGAAGATCTTCAAGATCGATATTGCCGTTTTCGTCGCATTTGGTGACCACCACCTCCATGCCGGCCATGACAGCACTGGCCGGGTTGGTACCGTGCGCCGAGTCGGGTACGATCGTCACATTGCGGTGCCCCTCTTCCCGGTCCCTGTGGTAGGCACGGATCGCCATCAATCCGGCATACTCTCCCTGGGCGCCGGAGTTGGGCTGGAGCGAGACGGCATCCAGGCCGGTGATCTCTTTCAGCTGATTCGTGAGACGATCAAACAATCGTTGATATCCCTTCGTCTGTTCCTGTGGAGCGAAGGGATGCAGCTTGGAAAATTCGGGCCAGGTCAATGGCAGCATCTCAGTGGAGGCGTTCAGCTTCATAGTGCAGGATCCGAGCGGTATCATCGAATGGACCAGCGAGAGATCCCTGTTCTCCAGTTTTTTCAGGTAGCGCAGCATCTCGTGCTCGGAGTGGTATAGGTTGAAAACCGGATGATCCATGTAGTTGGATCGGCGGGTCAGCTCCTCCGGAAAATCGACCGTCATATCACCGGTCAATTTCTTCCCGTCAAATTTGGAATCCTTGCCGGTTGCTTCGGCAAAGATCTGCAACAC
>JAWVYR010000110.1:0-7899 GCA_033722635.1 Balneolaceae bacterium
ATGACAGAGGCTTCAATGTCGGGATGACTGGATTTGAACCAGCGACCCCTTCGTCCCGAACGAAGTGCGCTACCGGACTGCGCTACATCCCGATCCGGATAAAGGTACAAAGTTGCGGATCAAATTTAAATGCTCTTCTACCGGTACAACAGCCTGAATCCTATGCTATTTTGGCGATCAGGTCGGCAGTACGTGCGGAGTAGCCAGCCTCGTTATCGTACCATCCCAGGATCTTGACCAGGTTGCCCTCGACCATGGTCTTCGGGCTGTCGAAGATCACCGAGTGGGGGTTGCCAATGATATCGGTTGATACAAGCTCCTCCTCGGAGTACTCGAGTATTCCTTTCAATTCACCGCCGGCTGCTTCACGGAATGCGGTGTTGACCTCAGAAATGCTGGCATTCTTGTTCACAATGACCGTCAGGTCGGTGAGTGAGCCATCCGGCACCGGTACACGAACCGCGCCGCCATCCAGTTTTCCGTCGAGATGCGGCAACACCAGGCCCACCGCTTTGGCAGCCCCGGTCGTGGTCGGTACAATATTGTGAGCGGCTGCACGGGCACGCCGCAGATCGCTGTGCGGGCCATCGACCAGCTGCTGGTCGCCGGTATAGGCATGAATCGTGGTCATGAATCCGCGGTCGATGCCGAAATGGTCATCCAGCACCTTAACCATAGGGGCCAGGCAGTTGGTGGTACAGCTGGCGTTGGAGTATATCTTGGTATCCTTGTCGATCTCATCGTCGTTTACACCCAATACAATGGTCTTTACATCCTTGCCTCCCTTGGCCGGGGCGGAAATGATCACCTTCTCGGCTCCGGCATCGAGATGCTGTGCTGCCTGGTCGCGTTTGCGGAACAGGCCGGTGGATTCAACCACAATTTTCGCGCCGCGCTCGCCCCATCCTAGATTGGAGGGATCTCGCTCGGAGGTGATACCGATCTCCATGCCGTCGATAGTTATCGAATTCTCCGAGGCGGATACCGTACCTTCATATTGACCATGCACCGAATCGTGTTTAAAAAGATGAGCCAGCGTGCCGGCATCGGTCAGGTCGTTGATACCGACAATATTGATGCTGTCGCTATAATCGTCGAGGATAGATCGGGTTACCAACCGACCGATGCGTCCAAAACCGTTGATTCCTACATTAATTTTTGCCATAGATAGATCCCTTCAATGCTTTATTAACTGTTTTTATAATGATTCATCGACGTCAGTCATTTGAAAAAACCGAAACCTGTCCAAATCGTTCGATTTCAGACCGATACGGCAGCAACAGGTTTCCCACCCAAAGTTTGCAGCAATCTCCTGCTAATCATCGTCGATATCGAGATCGTCGGGCAGGTCCTCCTCATCGATCAACTCCTCAAAATCTTCAGCTGTTCTCTCATCCGGATCCTCGTCATCCTCCTCCACGGCCGTCGGCTTTTTCTTGGACACGGCTGTTGCTCCGACTCTTCTAAGCTGGTTTGCCACATCCTGGTGGTCATTGTCCAGCGCGATCGAAAGCGCACTCTCACCGTTCTTGTCCCGGATCTTCACATTGGCCCCGTTGTCGATAAGCAGTTTCACTACCCTGGAATGGCCTTCCCGGGCCGCCTGCATAAGAGCGGTTTGCCCCCAGCGGGTCTGGGAATTCACATCGGCGCCTTCATCAATAAGGCGCTGCACGATATCCTTGTGACCTTCACGGCCTGCTACTATTAAAGCGACATCCCCGATCATAGCGTCCTTCTCGATAAGCAGGTCCAGCATCTCCATATTGCCGTTTTCTGCCGCCCTGTTAAGTGCGGTACCCCCCATGGTAGTGGACTTGTTAGGATCAGCTCCCTTCTTCAGCAGAAATTTCACAACGTCGAGGTGATTCTCTGCAGCAGCAAGAATCAGGGCCGTTACCCCGTTTTTTGCCGTCTTATCGATTTGGTGACCCTCCTCGACAAGGGTCTTGACCGTTTCCAGCTCGCCTTTTTTTGCTGCTTCCTGAAGGGGTGTCAATTCCATCGTTGCTCGTACTTAGTAGTATGGTATTGAATTGAAATTCGGTTCAGTATATCTCAATATTTGACAAATTAATCAACCTCAAAATAGATCGGTTTTTCCGTACTTAGTGTAGAACACCAATACCGCTGTACCCATTCATAAAAGCCTTGCCGCTCATACGGCGCTTGCCCTCGATCTGCACCTCCTCCAATACAACCGTACCCTCGCCGCATCCCGCCAGCATTTCGTCGCCTTCGAGCTTCAGCTCGCCCTGCCGCAGTTCTCGATTCTCCGGGCCTATTCTCGACCGATAGATATTGAATTTCAGATCGTCCAGCTCGGCCCATGCGGTGGGAAACGGACTGAGACCACGGATAAAGTTGTGCACCTCCCGGGCGGGTTTGCCGAAATCGATTTTGCAATCCTCAGTATACAGTTTGGGAGCCGGGGTAGCCTTTGCGTCATCCTGCTCCCTGGGATTGTGCACCCCTTCCTCCATTTCATCCAGGGTTTCCAGCAGCAGGCTGCTGCCAATCTGTTTCAGCCGCTCGTAGAGGTCTCCGGTGGTTTCATTTTCGCCGATTGGTGTGGACTCCTGTTTCAGTATCAGCCCCGCATCCACCTCCTCATTCAGCAGAAAAACGGTACAACCGGTCTCCTCCTCCCCATTGATGATCGCCCAGTGGATCGGGGCCGCACCCCGGTATTTCGGCAACAGGGAAGCGTGAAGATTGATAGACCCCTCATCCGGGATATCCAGTATATTGGAAGGCAGGATACGAAAAGCCACCACCACAAAAAGATCCGCTCCCAGCCCTGCAAGCTGCTTCTCAAAATGTTGATCCGTGAGATCCTCTACCTCGATTACCGGCAATTCAAGTTCCAGCGCCCGTTTTTTTACCGCTGTAGGTGAACGGCCCGGGCCCCGGCCACGTCGCTTGTCGACATTGGTTACTACCGCGAGAATACGATGATCTGAGGCCTCTATTTTTTCCAGGCTGGGAACGGCAAATTCCGGGGAGCCCATAAAAACGATATCCATGATAGCACACGAGCGTTGATTACTGGTTACCTGCTAAAGGTACACAATTTAACGGGTGATCTTCATCCCTGTAACCGGCGTTTCATAGGTGAGTCTGACGATTGCCCGGTGCAGTCAACCACTAATTGGCCATTTTCTCCTTGGATGCTAGAGGATAGGAGGTTTCCTTATTTCCCCGTTCGATCTTCTTCAGTTCAGGGTATAAAAGTTTTCTTTTAAATGAAGACAGATGATCCACAAACAGGATACCATCGAGATGGTCGATCTCATGCTGAATCACCCGGGCCGTCCAGCCGGAAGCTTGCAGCTTTTGCTTCTTTAGATTCCGGTCCAGGTATTCAACTTCGATCGACTCCGGCCGGGTAACCGGTCCGTTGACTCCCGGAATGCTCAGGCATCCCTCTTCCAACTCCACTGAGTCATCGCTTTCGGAACCAATTTCAGGATTAAGAAAAGCGATCGGTCCATAGGTGGGTTCGTCATCGTCGGCCATGACGTCGGTATCACAGACGAACAGGCGTATCGTTTTTCCGACCTGGGGTGCTGCAAGGCCGACTCCATCGGCATGATACATTGTCTCAAACATATCATCGATAAGCTTCTGCAACTCATCGGAGTTTTCCCTTACGGGTTCCGCTTCCTCACGAAGTACATCATCGTTGTATGTATAAATAGGAAGTATCGCCATGATCAATACTCTTCCTGATCCAGGTACTTTTGCAGTATAATCGCCGCAGCAGCCTTGTCGATTCGCTCCTTCTCTCTCCGTTTCATTTTCGGCACGCCGGCATCGATCATCAGTTCAACCGCCTCTTTCGAGGTGTACCGCTCATCGATCTTGACGATCTCTATATCGGGAAACCGCTGTTGGAGACTTTCGATAAATTCATCTACCATCTCCGTCGCATCCCCCTCCCCGCCTTCGGGTGTGAGCGGCCAGCCGACAACAAATTTTTTGATGTTTTCCTGCCTAACCAGCTGCTCCAGCTTGTTGAATACCTCTTCTCTCTCAAAGGTACCGTAGGGATTTGCAATGGTCCGGAGCAGGTCGGTTCTGGCTATGCCGACCCGCTTGGTACCTACATCTATTCCTACAATTCGTCCGTACTCTTTCAAAAACCAGGTTGGTTAGTTGTCTGCTTCTTCGAGTTCCTCCTCATCCAGCGGCTGCTTAAGAAACTGTTTCATGAGTTTGCTGGGCTTAAAGTGGGTTTTTCTGTGCGGAGGCACATAAATAACTTCGTTGGTTTTGGGGTTACGTGCCTTCGGCTTGGCCTTCGTTGTTTTGACTTCAAACACTCCAAAATCACGCAATTCAATGCGGCATTCGGGGTCTGCTTGCATCATGGTTTCGCGGATGGCCACCAGAACGGCCTCTACCCAGGGTTCAGACTGAACCATCGGCTCGTCCATATCTTCCGCTACTTTGCGAACTAAGTCTCTTTTTGTATAAGTGATCATGTTGAGTTATTGGATATTTGACTTTTTATGTTTCTGTAGTTGCCTGTAGAAATCTGCTAATTTTATAGACTCACACACTCCTAAAAAAGGAGATAGATGATATTGTTTATTAAGCAGATATGAAAATGATAAACACTTCAAATTCGTAAAAAATTTCAAAAATCATTCGTATCTAAAGGCGTTTTTTACCCCCTCTACCTTGGTCAACCGCGCCATAATTTTGTCGAGGTGGTCGATGTCGTCTACATAAACGGTCAGGATGCCTTCAAACATTCCACTGTCGCTGGAAACATTTATACTCTTCATATTGGTTTTCATCGATTTCGAAAGCACATCGGTGATATCGTTGACCAATCCCACCCGATCCTCGCCGATTATCTTGATCGCCCCCAAGAACTTGGTATCGATGGTTGAGGCCCAGGAGACATCGATGATTCGCTCGCTGTCGGTTTGTACCAGGTGTAAGGCGTTCTTGCAGTTCGACCGGTGGATTTTGATATCACCGTTGCGGCTGATGAACCCGATCACATCGTCGCCCGGTATCGGGTTACAGCAGTTGGCATAGTTGTATTTTACGTTGGTAACCTCTCCTTTCACAACCAGCGAATTGGTGTCGTCTATAGAGCGCGCAGACCGTATATAGGTCTCCTGGATCTCCTCTTCGGTCAACGGCTTCTCCTCCTTTTCCTGCTCTTCGTCCATGCGGCCCTTGCTGGTGAGCTGCTTGGCCGCATCAAACAGTTTGCTTACGGAGAAAGCCCCTGAACCGATATCATAGAACAGCTGCTGGGTGGAGTCATACTTCAGCTTGTGGGCGATACGCATCAGTTCCTGTTCGGAGATCTCGATATTTCCTTTTTCCGCCCGCTTTTTCCAGATCTCCCGGCCTTCGTCGGCCACTTTCCGTTCTTTCTGCTTGATAAACTGGCGGATCCGTGATTTCGCCTTGTGGGTAACCACATCGTTGATCCAGTCCGGGTTCAGGTTGATCTTGTTGCCGGTGATGATCTCCACCTGGTCGCCGATCTCCAGCTTCTGCCGTAGCGGCACCATCTTTCCGTTTACCTTGGCGGCCACGGCCCGTTCGCCGATCTCGCTGTGAATATCAAAGGCAAAGTCGATCGGGGTGGCACCCTGGGGAAGCGTTCGGAGCTCTCCGTCCGGGGTAAATACATAAATCTCGTCCTGGTACAGGTTGAGCTGAAAGTCCTTAACAAATTCCTTGGCCTCATCGGGCCGGGGATTTTCCAGCACATCGCGGACCCAATGCACGAAACGGTCCAGCGTCTCCGAACCGTGTTTGCCCTCCTTGTATTTCCAGTGGGCGGCCAGTCCCCGCTCCGCAATCTCGTCCATCTTACGCGTGCGGATCTGAACCTCCACCTTGCGGCCCTTTTTGGTAATCACTGTAGTGTGAAGCGACTGATATCCATTCGCTTTGGGCACCGAGATAAAATCACGGAACCGTTTGGGAATCGGGGTATAGAGATCGGTGATGATCGAATAGACCCTCCAGCAATCCTCCTTGGTATGGGGTTCCTCCAGTATCACCCGGATGGCAAACAGGTCGTAAATCTCCTCGAACGGTTTCTGCTGGCGCTGCATCTTCCTGAAGATCGAGTAGATATGCTTCGGCCGGCCCTTGATCTCACAATTGAATCCCTGGTTCTCCAGCTCTTTTTCAATCGGCTCCATGAACTCCTCAATAAACGTCTCGCGCGATTCCTTCTTCTCGCGGAGCTTTCGGGAGATAAATTTGTAGGAGTTCGGATCGATCACCTTGAAACAGAGATCCTCCAGCTCGCTTTTGATATTGAACAACCCGAACCGGTGGGCCAGCGGGGCGTAGAGCTCCATCGTCTCGGTGGCGATCTTCAGCTGCTTATCCTTGGGGAGGTGCTGGATGGTCCGCATGTTGTGCAGCCGGTCGGCGAATTTTATCAGCACCACCCGGATATCCTCGGCCATCGACAGCAGCATCTTCATGAAGGTCTCGGCCTGTTTGGTGTCCCGGCTTTTGAACACACCGGAGATCTTGGTCACCCCGTCGATGATGTGAGCCACATCCTCCCCGAATAGCTCCTCAATATCCTTCAGCGTCACCTTGGTGTCCTCAACCGTGTCGTGCAGCAGGGAAGCCACCACCGAAACGGTATCGATGTTGATCTCGGCAGCCACGATACGAGCCACCGCTACCGGGTGGTAGTAGTAGGGTTCGCCGGAGGCCCTTTTCACTCCCTTGTGGGAGATGTAACAGAGCTTGAACGCCCGGGTGATCATCTCCTCATCCACATCGTCGACATACTCCCGGCATACCTCCAGCAGGTCACTCAGCTCATCTGTCAAGGGACTGTCAAGCGTGAGATCCTGCAGATCGGCAATATTTGTGGTTCTGAGATCCGACATTGGATCAGGGCGTTATCTTCGGTTAAACCAGAATAAAACGACCAGGCAACACCTTTATTTGATCGGTCGATTTACAGAAAAACCCCGTAATCGTACTCTACGTTCAATTAAATCAATGTTGTATCCAATACCAACCTGCCAGTGCCGGTAACGCCGCTCAGCTTCGTATCAGAATAATAAAAAGGCGGACGCCATTTATGAAGTCCGCCAGGTAACGAAGATTGATAAGGGAGATTAAAAATAGAGCATCACACCGAAGACCACCCGGCCGTCCTCTTCCTTGATATCCACATCGGGACTGTCCAGCCCGACGAATCGGTATTCAACAAAAGGTTTTAATGCCGGGATGATGCTTACTTCAGCACCGCCAAATACATTCCAGAAGAGTTTGGTGTCTTCACCCTCGGCGGGCAAAACCGACTGCGGGTCGTCCGAGGCATCAGCAAGATCCAGGTTAAACGTGTTTGCTCCCAGGCCGAGACCCACATAGGGCTTGACCAGACCCACCGAAATGCCTCCTACCGCATCCAGACCGTAATCAAAGGTTGTGATCTCCTCGGTGAAATTGAAGGTGTTGCCGAATTGCTCGACGGTCCGATCGACATCTTCGGTAAAAAATGTGAAGTGAGCCCGAAGCCCCAGATCCACCAATGGCAGTTTTTTCAATATACCCCGGTGTATGCGAATACCATATCCGTTTTCAGGTACTTCGCTTCGAATCTGATAGGTGCCACCGATACCCCATTGGGCATCTGCTTGCGCCGGGAAGAAGGCGAAGGCAATGATAGCGATAAATGCGGTGAGCGTGTATTTGTAGAGTGATTTCATTGTAATCCCTGTGATTTTATTTAATGGGGGGAATTGACCGTTTTTGAGGACGAATACCCTAAATTAGATAATTCAAAACGGCTTTCCAATCCGGATATTCCTCCGACCCGATCTGTATATGATCCCCTTCAAACCGGTCTGCGCCATGCTTTATGCGGTCGTCGATCAGGTAATCTCC
>JAWVYR010000111.1:0-7888 GCA_033722635.1 Balneolaceae bacterium
AAACCGGTGCACCAGCTCATACTCAAAACCAAGCTCAATACCCTGGTGTATGAAGTAGGTGATGGAACTGTAGCTGGTGATCATGCGGATCACCCCATCACTTTTGATCTTGTCGTAGTCACGGTCGACGGGCTCCGTGATAGTGATGTTCAGCTCTCTCTGGTTTGTCTGGCGGCTCTCTTCCACGAATCGATCGATATCCTGCTTGGAAATACAACCTGCTAAAAGAAAGCCAGCAACAAACATTGTTAACACAGCATAGATCGAGCTACTGTGAGCATACTGTATCATGTACAGCAAAGTTTATTATCGGTAATTAGACATACACACGGAAGAAGCAACAAACGTGCCGCCGCGGTTATCCTCGATACCTCCATCAATAAGTCAAAATAACTAAATCTTGTGATAAATTATTGTTTTTAAGAGGTATCTAATCTTGAAAATTTAATCTAACTACCTGTTTTCACTTGGCATAAACGAGCAAAACCCGTATTTCGTTTGCCCGTCATTTCCCTCTAATTCAACCCTGAAAGGCGCAGATCTACAGTATGGCTCTCACTGCCAGGATGACATTTCGACCGGGCGCACTGATTCCCGAGGAGTAGGGGCGGTAGTGCTTGTCGAATATATTTTCGAGGCCGGCATTGATCTCAATATTGCTGTTGATGTGGTAGGATGCCTTGGTGTTAAAGGTGATCCATCCCGGCGATCCATCTTCGGTATAGAGATGAGGTTTGTTGCGCTCCGATGGTGAGAGGTCGTTGAATTCCTTCTGTTCATTGTACTCGGAGTAGAATTCGATCTTTATCTTCTCCGCCTTGTAGGTCAGACTGGTTCGCCCAAACAGGGGTGCCACATGACGGAGCGGCTCATCGTTGGTGATATCCATGCCCTCGGTGAAGGTCAGGTAGGATTCCATGTTGAAATGGTCGCTCAACTCAACCGAGAGGCCGGCGCTCGCTCCATAAATATAGGCCTTTCCGGCGTTCACCACCGCCTGGACGCGGCTCATAGCTCCGTCATAGAGCAGTGAATCCTGCCCATTGAACTGGAAATTGCGCCGCACCATGGCGTCTCTGAGCCAAGTGTAGAAGGTATTGAGCTCGATCCGTGCCCAGCCGTCGAACTTCTTGATTACGGCAAAGTCGAGATTGTAGGCATGCTCCGGCTTAAGATTGTCATTGGGTACGATCACCTTGCCGGGTTCCGAATCGAAAACCTTGGCCACGTCATCTACATTGGGAGCACGAAATCCGGAGGACCCTTTCAGATTAAACTGCAGGTTTTTGGCCGGCCGATAGGTGAGACCGAGGCTTCCGCTGAAGGCACCGGTATTCAGCTCGATGCGGTCGAAGGGGAAATCAAAAAATTGTTTGCTGTCGAAACGCGAATCCAGCATCACATGACTGTATCGCATGCCGGCCACTCCTGTAAGATTTCCCGAAAGATTATGCTTGTATTTTGCGTATACCGCCATCTGGGTGTAATCGCTGCCGCCATCAGGGTATCGTGTAGCCTCCGGTGCTGTCTGGCCGGTTGTGAGGTTGGTTTCACGCGCATCGGAACTAACATAATTATAAACCCCCTCAAGACCATAGAAGAGCTTGCTCTTATCACCCCAGAACTTGTCAAAGTCGATATTGGCAGTAACCACATCCACATTCTCCTCCCGGTTGCGGAGTTCGGTTCGTTGAAACTTGCGGTCGTTACGGCTTTCCTGGAACCACTGGTAGGTAAAGGTTCCGCTGATCTTGTCGTAGAAGGGGCTGGCGTTGAAGGACTGGATATCAAGTACGTGCATCATCCATATTTGGGGTCCGTAGTACCATTCCGAATTGAGCAGCGGCCCTGTATCTCCGTTTTCACGTTCAATCAACCGGTCGTAGCGGGGAATGTCGGAGCTGGTTGAAAAATGAAGGCCGTAGTTCAGATCCCAATCGCCGGAGGGCTTGTAACGGATTTTCTGCATCAGAAAAAGCTGTTCGTAGCCGGAAAATTTTTGGATCGTCACATCATCATTCTGCATTACGATGTCGGTTCCGTTTTCCCGAATAATAAACTCCTCCCGCTTGCCAAAATCGGGATAGCTGTCATAGAAATCCTCTCCTGACCTGAGATCATCGTAATTGCTGTAGGTCAGGCTGGTTACCAGACCCCATTTCTCCCTGCCGTAGTTGAGGTCGACATGATAGGTCTGCTCATTGTTCGCAGAGGAATAACGTGCCAGCGAGTTCATCCGGGTATACACACTGTTCTCGGAAAAGGAGAGTTCTGGCTCCTTGGTCTGGAAATTCATCACCCCACCCAGCGCATCGCTTCCATAGATGATGGAACCCGGTCCGTAGATCACCTCGGTCTGTTCCAGCACATTGGCATCCACCGATATCACATTCTGCAGGTTGCCGCTTCTGAATATGGCGTTGTTCATCCGTACACCATCCACAGCGATCAGTACCGAATTGGCAGCAAAGCCTCTTATCATCGGACTGCCGCCGCCCAGCTGGCTTTTCTGCACAAACACCTTGCCGGTATTTTGCAGCAGATCAGCGCTGGTCTGTGAATTGGAAAACCGAATCTGCTCGGTATTGACCTGAGTGATCTTCTGCGGAATCTGCGACTGATCTTCCATCCGTTTGCTGGCAGAGACATAGACCTCCTCCATCTTGATGGACCGTTCCACCATTTTAACCAGGTAATCGCGAGCCTCCACCTGTTGAAAGGTCCTCACTTTCCGCTTGTAGGAAGGGTGCTGAAAGAATAGCGTATCGGATCGGCTGAATTTTGAAAGATCGATCTCTCCCTTGGCGTTGGTCACGGCCGTACGGTTCTTCGCGTTGTTGTAGACATATACATTCTCTATCGGTTGCAGCGTAGTCTCATTAATCACTTTCAGCGTTTGAGCGGAAAGTGGTATGGCCGCAGCCAGTATCAATACAAATATAAGGATGCCCGTAGCTCTCATATAATGAGGTTGTTGTAAATGATACCCAATTTAAATGAAGATCCGCTTTAAATAAATACTATGATCATGCTATAACTAACCTTCGGAGGGTTTATTACGTTTGCCTCTTTTCCAGGTCATGCCCACCCCGGCAAGAATGACGATCATGGCTATAAAGGAGGTAGCGGGTGGTAGCTCCGTAAAGAACAGGTAGGCCGCAGCCGTGGCAAACAGCGGTTCCACCAGAACAAGTGTGGAGAGCAGGGTAGGCGACACATATTTAACCGCATAATTCATCGACCCATGCCCCATGATCTGGGGCCCCACCGCCATGCCAAACGCCGCCCCCAAACCGATCAGGTTGGTATCCCAGAATGATATGCCAAACGCTATCGTCAACCCGATGCAGGTCAGGGCCGCATAGAAGTAGACCGGGAACACATACCCGATCCAGCTGCTTTGCTGGCGGACCTTCTGACCGATCAGCAGGTAGACCACAAATACCGCGGCGGCGCTGAGTGCAAGTGTATTCCCAAGGAGGGGATTGGGAAAATCCTGAGCCGTCTGGCTATCGGAGATTCCCAGAAGAACCGAGCCGCCGAATGCGATCACCACACCCACCCATGTGGCTGCGGCAAAATTACGCTTGAACAGGAGCCGCTCCACCAGAATCATGATGATAGGGTGAACTGTGACCAGTACTGATGCGGAGGCCACGGAGGTGTAATATATCGAGGAGATCCAGAGGGTAAAATGAAGTCCCAGGCAGACTCCTGAAAGCACCATCCACCACCGGTTGTCGGCAGGAGTTTTAACCCCCTCTTTTCTCTTGATCAGCCAGTAGGGAAACAGCAGCAGCGCAGCAAAAGCGGTACGATATGCTGCCAGCAGTATCGAGGGGGTCTCCTGGCCGTAGCGGACAAAGATGGGAGCGAATCCAAAAGCCACCAAACCGGCTGTAAGTGCACCAATGACCTTAATACGTGAATACTCTTCACTCACCGATTCACCCTTATAATTTTCTTAAACCGATTTTGTGCAAAGGCACTGACGCGATCAGCGTATCCGGTCCATCGACTCTACCAGCTCCTCATCCTGTTTAATATTCCGGTAAGCCAGTAATTGAAATAGAAGCGCCAACAGCAGCCAGGATACCCCGAGTGTTTCATCCCAGAGAAAGGAGCCGAATCCTCCAAGGGAGATCAATATGCCCAATCCCCAACCCAATGTAACCAGCTGCAGCGCCAGGGTCCGTTTGACCCAGCTCATTTGCAGGGTGCGGTTTTTATAGAGAAAGATATCCCCCAGAGACATCAGGGCAGCAAATGTCAGCACCAGTGCAAAACCGACACCGATCCATGCCTGGGGGTCGTCCATCGCATGGGAGTAGAGGGGATTGAAAAAAACGATCAGGTCCAGCAAAAATGCCAGTAACAGGTAGACCGACTGTATTCGTTGAATCACCGTACATTGAGTTTTGGTTCGGCTTGCTGTTCAGGGGAGGAAGATACAATTTTTTGTTGACCGGCTCATAATTAAACCGGTCTATTTTGTTCACTCTGCCTCCACCGTATCGTGATGTTTTTTTTCGCTGCTTTCTCCATCCTGTTGCGACTCCTGCCGTATGATATTCGGTTCAGCCGTATCGAAAAAGAACCGATTGACCGTCCGGCGTCCGGTTTCAAACAGGTAATACATTACGGGAATCAGGATCAGGGTCAAAAACGTCGCGAATATCAGGCCGTTGATCACCGCAATCGCCATCGGCCCCCACCATGCAGCCTGCTCACCGCCCCAGTAGAGGTATTCTCCTATATTCGTGAAGAACTCAACCGGATTCTGAATAAAGATAATGAAGTCGAGATTGAACCCTATGGCCAGCGGTACCAGTCCGAGGGTAGTGGTAATGGCAGTGAGTATGACGGGGCGGAAACGTACTTTCCCTCCCTCGATGAGGGCATCCACCAGGGATAGATTGTCACGCGTGCGGAGGATGTCGATATAGTCGATCAGTACGATCGCATTGTTGACTACAACCCCGGCGAGGGAAATCACGCCGATTCCGGTCATGATGACGCCGAACGGCATTTGGAATAGGATCAGGCCGATCAACACGCCGGAGGTGGACATCAGCACCGAGGTCATCACGATAAACGGTTTGTAAAGGGAATTGAATTCGGAGATCAAAATGAAGGTGATCAGGAACAGGGCGATAAAGAACGCACCTGACAGAAAATCCATCGCCTCCTGCTGCTCCTCCTGCTGGCCCGTCCAACTGGTGTTATACCCGTCGGGCAGCTCATTCTGTATATAGGGACGGATCACCTGCTGCACCTCCTGCAAAACGGCATTGGCGTTGTAGTCCGACCGCACGTCGGCCATAACGGTGATCACCCGCTCCTGATCTTTGTGCTTGATACCGCCGAATCCTTCCGAGACCTCCCACGTGGCCACACTGGAGAGCGGGATCTGCCTGCCCTCATCCACCAGCGTCAAATCCTGCAGGGTGCTTAGATCCCTGCGGTACTCCTCCGCCAGCCGAACTGTAATATCATATTCCTCCTTGCCCACACGGTATTTCGACGCTTCCACTCCCTTGACAGCCTGCTGTACGGTACTGCCGATCATACGCGTCGACAGGCCGTACATCTCGGCCTTCTCACGATCGACCCGAATCTTCACTTCCGGGCGCGCTTCCGGCAGATCCGATTCCAGCCCGTCAAGTTTATTATATACCGGATCGTTCTCGATGATGCGCAGGATATCGTCCGATATCCTTTTGAGTGTTTCCATGCTTTTCCCGGCAATCTCCAGGTTGATCGGCTTGCCGGCGGGCGGTCCAGCCTCTTCGCGTTCCACGGTGACATCTGCGCCGGCTATCCCTTTCGAAAAGTTGCTGCGTACATATTCGATCGCCTGGAAACTGGTTCCGGTCCGCTGTTGATAATCCACGAAATTCAATACAATGGTGCCCCGGTTCGAAGATGAGCTGCCCTGGCTTCCCATCGGATTGCTGGTGATGGCGGATCCGGAGGTGCTGAGCACCGTTTCGATATCCTTACGGTTGGGTATCTTCGCTATCCGGTCTTCCAGTGTATCCACGATCGACCGGGTAAACTCCACGTTAGTACCCTCCGGAGTCTCAACCTGTATATAGGCCCGGGCGGGAGGAATATCCTCGGGAAAGAAAACCACCCCGGGGTTAAACAAGCCGAACAACAGGAAACTTGACAGAAGCACGGCAGCGGCGATGCCCATCACCGACCAGCTGTGGTTCAACGACCATCGCAGCACCACTTCGTAGCGGTTTAACAGGTTGGGCATCCCCTTTTTCTGCCACCAGTTGCCGAGCGGGTTCAGCAGGTACCGATTGCCCATCCAGAGCATCGCCCCGGATACCAGCAACATCGTCCAGCTGAGAAAATCATTGAACAGCAAGGCTATCAGCAGTAGCCCGACCACCGAGGCGATCGTAATGCGTCCCCGCCGGGTCATGGTCGGCTTTCCGTCGCCCTGGGCGGTCTCCACCCGCATATAGAGTGCACAGAGCACCGGGTTGATGACCAAGGCCACAAACAGCGAGCTGCTGAGGGTGATAATCAGAGTCAGGGGCAGATAGCCCATAAACTCTCCTGTTATGCCAGGCCAGAACATCAGGGGAAAGAAAGCGGCCAGCGTGGTGGTAGTCCCCGAGATGATCGGCACGGCCACCTCCCCGGTTCCTTTTTTGGCTGCTTCGAAATTGTCGAACCCCTCTTCGAGATAGCGGTAGATATTTTCCACTACCACGATCGCATTATCCACCAGCAGGCCGAGGGCCAGGATAAGGGAGAAGAGCACAACCATATTCATGGTAATTCCAACGATGCTCATAACGATAAACGAGATAAACATCGAAAGGGGAATGGCAATACCCACGAAGGATGCATTTCTGACGCCGAGGAAAAAGAGCAGCACGCCGATCACCAGCAGCAGGCCGGAGATGATGTTGTTCTCCAGGCTCGAAACCATCGAGTTGATATCTTTGCTTTGGTCGGAGGTGACGGCGATCTGTGTGGTAGGCGGCAAGGTGGGAAGCTGCTCGTCGATGATCGATTTCACCGCGTTGGAGGTCTGCAAAATATTTTCGCCGCTGCGCTTGACCACCGACAGGCTGACCACCGGGTCGTTGTCGAGCTGTGCGTAGGTTTCACGATCCTTCAGGCCGAATTCCACGGCCGCCAAATCACGGATATAGATCGGGCGATCATCGGGAGCGTCAATCACGATATCCTCGATCGGCTGCACCGATTCATATTCGCCCGGTACCCTAAGCAGAAACTTCTTGGTGCCGACATCGATATTTCCACCCGGCACCGTCACGTTCTCACGCTGTATCGCTGCGATCAGGTCTGAAAAGGTTAGACCGTAGTATTTCAGTTTAGGCAGATCAACCGCAACCTTCACCTCCCGTTCCACCGCACCGGCCATATCCACCTCCAGCACCGAAGGCACCGTCTCTATGCGATCCTGCAGATCCTCGGCGATCTCCTTTAGTTTCACCACATCGTATTTCCCGGAGATGTTGACCTGCATGATCGGAAACTCAGAAAAGTTGATCTCCTGGATCACCGGCTCTTCCGCCTCACCGGGCAGTTCCGGTTTGGCCAGGTCCACTTTTTCCCGCACCTTTTGCAGCGCATCGTCGATGTTGACGTCGGAGTTGAACTCCATCATTATGTTGGAATAGCCCTCGGCCGTGGTGGAACTCATCTCCTTGACGTCGGAGATGCCGCTCAGCTCATCCTCCAGTTTACGGGTGACCAGGCTCTCCATATCCTCCGGTGACACACCCGGATAGGTGGTGATGACCATGATGTTGGGAATGGTTATATCCGGTGCGGCCTCCTTGGGAATGTTCAGGTACGACTGCACCCCGAACAGCACCGCCAGGAAGAGGATCACCAG
>JAWVYR010000112.1:0-7871 GCA_033722635.1 Balneolaceae bacterium
ATTTGCCGGTGGCGGCAGCCACCCGGTAGCCGATTTTGTTCAGGATGGCGATGCCCAGGCTCGCCACCCCGCCGGTGGCGCCGGTCACCAATACCTCGCCGTCACCCGGCTCGGTATCGTTGTGCAGGAGCTTGTAGATACCATACCCTGCGGTAAAACCGGCCGTTCCAAGGATCATGCTTTCGCGGAGCGAGAGGTCGTCCGGAAGGGATACTACCCATGACTCGGGCACCCGGATATATTCGGCGAATCCGCCGTCGGTGTTGGATCCAAGATCGTAACCGGTCACCAATACTTCCTGGCCCGCCTTGAACTGGCCGGAGCTGCTGTCCTCCACGATTCCGGAAGCATCAATGCCGGGGGTATGCGGATATTCCCGGGTGACCCCCTTGTTGCCCGTGGCTGAGAGTGCATCCTTGTAGTTCAGGGAGGAATAGTGAACCCGAATCAGCACGTCGCCTTCGGGAAGATCCCCTATAAGCCGCTCTCTGACTGCCCGTTCAAAATTGCCATTTTCGGTTTCGGTTACCACCAGGGCCTGGAATGTTTGTTCATCCATGGTTCATTCAGGATATCAATCGTTTGATCCATTTTAGTTTGCCTTCATAGGGAGGATATCGTAGCGGAATATCAGGCCAGTTCGGTTTTTTCATGATACTCTTTTTGTGGGAGAAGGTCTCGAAGCCGGTCTTGCCGTGATAGTTACCCATGCCGCTGTGGCCGATGCCGCCGAAGGGAAGTCGGGGATTACCGAGGTGCCCGAGCGTGTCGTTAATGCAGCCACCTCCAAACGGCACTTCGCTGATAATCTTCTGCTGGTTGTCACGGTCGGACGAAAACAGGTAGAGCGCCAGCGGTTTGGGTTTGGAACTGACGGACTCCACTACCTCCTGCAGATCGGTAAATTCGAGTACCGGTAGGATTGGCCCGAATATCTCTTCCTGCATGACCGGATCTTTCCAAGTGACCTCATCCAGAACCGTAGGTTCCATATACAAATCTGCTTCATCGGTATCTCCCCCTACAACAATTCTTCCGCTCTCCAGCAGGCCGGTCAGCCGGTCGAACGCCTGCCGATTGATGATTCTGGGGTAATCCTCGCTCTGCCGCAGATCCGGACCGTAGAATTCCTCGATATACCGCTTCATATATTTCAACAAAGGCTTTTTCACAGTTGATTGTACATACAAATAATCGGGGGCTACGCAGGTCTGCCCGGCATTCATGCACTTACCCCAGATAATCCGCTTGGCGGCCATTTCCAGATTGGCGGTATCATCGACGATAGCCGGACTTTTGCCTCCGAGCTCCAGGGTCACCGGGGTGAGCTGAGCAGCCGCAGCCTCCATGATGATCCGGCCAACGCGGTTGGAACCCGTAAAAAAGATATAGTCAAGCGGTTGCTTCAACAATTGCTGTACGGTCTCCGCATCTCCCTCCACAGCGAACAGGAAGCCCGGATCGAAGTGGTTGTTAATGATCGAGCTTACCAGCGAAGAGCTGTGGGGAGCCCGCTCCGAGGGCTTGATGATATTGCAGTTCCCCGCCGCAATAGAGGCCAACGCGGGATAGATCGAAAGATGAACCGGATAGTTCCAGGCTCCGATCACCAGCGCTACACCGTAGGGTTCGGGATAGATATAATTGGAGGAGGGAAAATTGATCAGGGCTCCGCCTACCTTTCGGGCGCGTGCCCACGATTCGATGTTCGAGAGGATATGATCTATCTCCATGAGTATGAGGCCGATTTCGGTACCATAGGTTTCAAGCGGCGGCTTCTGCATGTCGGCCCGAAGGGCTTCGTAGATCTCCTCTTCATGTTGTTCAAGCAATTCCCGGAGTGTCCTCAGCTGCCGTTTCCTGAACGAGATATTGCGGGTTTTTCCCGCTTTGAACAGGAGCTGTTGCTGCCTTACTATCTGAACGGGGTCACTGGACATCATCTTCCTCCACGGCCTTAGATTCAAATACGGATGGAGCTTGATCCCTCCTTCCCTTGAACTGCTCCATCGACCGGTGAACCCCGAATAGTTTCCCGGCTAACAGGTTGAACAGATTGTTGGGCAACACACCCCGGAGAAGGGGAATCAGTTTTACCATCAGCGGTTCTCTGACGAACGGCTTATTCCGGATCACCGCCTGGATAATCTTATCGGTGATAAATTCCGGTTCAAGAATAGGGGTCAGCAACGGGGCTTTGGCTCCGGCAAACATCTTCGTGCGAATATAACCCGGCTGTACCGTCGTGACCCGGATATCGCGGTTCATCATCTTCAGCTCCAGACGAAGTGATTCCGACCATCCGCTCACCGCCCATTTGCTGGCCACATAGGCCGACATCTGCGTGTTTGCCATAAGTCCGATTGCGGAAGCGATGTTGATGATATGCCCGCTGTTGTGTTCAAGCATATAGGGTAAAAAAGCAAGGGTGGTATGCATAACGCCGAGGGTATTGACCCTGATAATCCATTCGATCTCATCCCTGGTATATTGGTGAAACATTTTGCCCGCTACAACGCCGGCATTGTTAAACAGCAGATCCACCGGTCCCTGTTCCTCTACTAGTTGCTCAGCCCTGCTGTAGATCTCATTCTTTCGGGTCAGGTCAACCTGCTGGGTGTGAATACGGACTTCGGGAGATGATATATCGACTAGCTCCCTTTTTGCCTCTTCCAGCCCTTCCCTGTTCACGTCCCATAAAATAATCCTCGAAGCTCCTGCAGTCAGCGATTTTTCCGCCAGCAGTCGGCCTAGTTCACCAGCTCCCCCGGTAATAAGCACCGATGTATCGTAGATAGTAGACATCTTACTGAACCGTTGTATTCGGCATTTTGGTTAAAATATCCATCGTTCAATTTAATGGAGAAAAACCAATATATTTTGCTTAATCTACTTGGATTGAATTTAAGCTTAACCGATGTCACAGGATTCCAATAAACCATTGTTGGAGGAGAGGCTCAAGCAGCTCGAGCGACGGGTTGACCAGCTGGAGGCTCAACTTGACGAAAAGAAGACTATTGCAGAGCCACCGGCAGATACCCAATCTCCCGGCGCGACCGTTGATGATAAGATGGCGGAAGCCGATGGATCTTCCTCGCCGGCAGATTTCTTCTCCTTTGGAGAGAACTGGCTGAACCGGATCGGTATTGGTCTGCTGCTTTTCGGGGTCGCTTTTCTATTCAAATATTCGATCGACCAGGGCTGGCTCATACCTCCGGTGAGGAGTGCTTCCGGGCTGACGATCGGGTTGATTTTGTTGGTCAAGGGATTGCAGCTTGACCATAATACCGGTGCCACCAAACAGATCCTTTTGGGTGGGAGCATTGCCGTTTTCTATATCACAGGCTTTGCCACCTTTCAGCTTTACGAATTCGTCTCCCACGGTATTGTCTGGGCATTTATGATCGTGGTTACACTGCTTGCCCTTTCATTGGCCCTACAACAAAACAACGCGCTCCTGTCGGTCGTCGGCACCCTGGGAGGGCTCGGAACGCCGTTTATGCTGTATACCGGATCCGGGAGCCTGGTCTCCCTGATACTCTATACTTCGCTCATCCTGGCAGGTGCGGGCGCCATCTACTTTCGGAAAGGGTGGAGATCATTGCTGTGGACGATGCTCGGCGCCGGCTGGCTGGTCATGACTGTGGCACTGGCTGAGCATCTGTTCAGTTTGGACCGGTTTGAGCCGAATGAGCGATGGGCTCTTCAGCTTGGCGTGGTCTTCATCATGGTTGTACTCTGGATCCTGCCGGTCATTCGCCAGCTTTTATCCTACCGAAACCCTGCACAATGGCCCGATCCTGTATTCCTGGACCCTGGTGGAGAACCCGATCCGGCGGCAACCTGGCGTCCCAATACCAACGTGCAGGCTATGGCCGTGATCGTTCCTGTGGGAACTATCTTAATCTCCATGGGCATATGGGAGCGGTCATGGGAGTTCTGGGGATTGGTGGCACTGGTGGCATCGCTGCTCACCGGTTTTTCCTACCTTCCGCTGCGCGACAAAGGATTGAAACAACTGGCAACGGTTCACGGCTATACCGGCTTGCTCCTATTGACCCTATCGCTCTTCCTGCTGCTGGAAGGGGAGCTGCTGATCGTGATGCTGGCGCTCGAGGCACTGGGACTCAAATTTATCGCTTCACGCAATGACGAATCCATGATGGAGGCGGGATCCCACCTGCTGTTTGCTGTACTGGGCTTGTGGCTGATGGAGCGGCTGTTTGATTACCCTGTATCATCAACGCCCATATTCAATCTGGATTCCCTGACCGAATTGCTGGTTATCAGTATCGGAGGACTTGCGATTCCATGGCTTTCGAAGAACGAGACGGCTGCCCGCGTCTACCTGACAGCGGCTCACCTGGCTTTCCTGGGTTGGTTGCTGAAGGAGTTTGTCCCGATGGATAACGGGCAGGCCCTGGTAACCGTAAGCTGGGGAATATATGCGATAGCCCTGTTGATTCCCGGATTTATCAGAAACCGGAACGGCTTGAGGATGGCGGGAATGGCAACCATATTTTTGGTCGTTGGCAAACTGTTTATCATTGACCTGTCCAAGCTGGAGGCGATCTGGAGAATCCTGTTGTTTATCGGTTTCGGTGCAGCCTTTCTGATGCTGGGTTATTATCTTCAGCAGCGTTGGGGGATCGATGAAATTACCGAAATGAAACAAGATTCAAAACAACCGGAGGAGATCGATTGATGAGAAACGCGTTGATCGTGATAGTATCAGCGGTAGCTTTATGTGCCTGTACCGCAACAGAAGAAAAAACTACAATTATTACCTGGCAGGAGCGGACCTCTCTACCGGAAGCGGTGACCAACAACGCAGTCGCGTCGGTTCAGGTCGACAGTGTATGGCATATCTACAGCTTTCTTGGGCTGGGTGAGGGTAAAACCCATGCGGATATCCACAACAAGGCCTTCAGGTACAATCTGCAAGAAGACCGCTGGACCCGTATCGAGGATGTGCCGGGGCCGGCCAGGTTGGCTGCCACGGCTGAAACGGTGGGTGACCGGATCTACCTGTTCGGCGGATATACGGTTGCGGCCGACGGGTCGGAGGAAACGATCGGATCGGTCTACCGTTTCGATCCTTCGGAGGAATCCTATCAGGAGATGGAGCCGATACCCGTGCCGGTGGATGATGCCGTGTCGATGGTCCACAAGGATCGCTATATCTACCTGGTAAGCGGGTGGCACGACGACGGTAACGTGGACAATGTGCAGGTATATGATACCCGGGATGACAGCTGGGACCAGGCAACGCCTAAAAAAGGCAGCCCGGTCTTCGGTCATGCAGGCGGGATCGCGCGGGGATACCTGTTCTCAGCCGACGGGGTAAAGTCGCTGAGCGGCAGCCAGGGCCAAAGGGAATTTGAGATGACACCCCAGATATGGATAGGGGCGATCGGCCGGTATGATGCCAAGGCCATAAACTGGTCGCAGGTCTCCTTCCATCCCGGTGATCCGAAGTACCGCATGGCCGCCACGGGATTTGGTGATCTCATTGTATTTGCCGGGGGAACTACCACTCCCTACAACTACAACGGCATGGGCTATAACGGCGAACCGGCTGAGCCCGATTCCACCATCTTTGCCTTTGATGTGGAAGCCTATAAGTGGAAGCAGGTCGGCTATCAGAAGGTAGCCACCATGGATCACCGGGGTTTGGTGAAAGCAGACGACTGGCTTTATATTGTTGGTGGCATGAAGTCGGACCAAACGGTCAGCGACGGCCTATACCGATTTACCTTCAGTCCCGAGGACCTGCCCTCTGACGACACTGAATGAATGTTAGTATGAATTTAAACCGAACAAAACAGAACATTACATGATGAAATCGATATTGACTTTGTTATTTGCTGCACTGATCTTCATATCCTGCAGCCGGCCCTCTCCTGTGGAGCAGGCCGCTCAATCCATCACCAAGGAAAGCCTGATGAAACCGATCGAGGTGTTGTCATCGGATGCATTCAGGGGACGGGCTACGGGTACAGAGGGGGAGGAAAAAACCGTGGACTATCTCGTAAGTTATCTGGAAGAAACCTGCGCCACACCGGGCATGCCGGATGGAGGCTGGGTCCAGCAGGTTCCGCTTATCGGTCAGAAGACAGATCAGGACGCCACCCTCTATATCACCCGAAACGGCAACCGGGTGCACCGATTCGGCTATTATGACGACTTTATGGCCTGGCCAAGCAACCTGGAGGAGAACGTCGATGTGAACAGTGCCGACTTGGTCTATGTGGGATACGGCATTCAGGCGCCCGAGGAAAACTGGGATGATTTTAAAGGTACCGACGTCAAAGGAAAAATCCTGGTGGTGAAAAACAACGATCCCAGCAGCGACCCCGATCTGTTTGAGGGTGATACCAGGCTTTATTACGGCCGATACGGATACAAGTATGAAAAAGCCCGGGAGCTGGGAGCGGCCGGCGTACTGATCATTCACACTACTCCCTCGGCCGGGTATGGCTGGAACGTGGTGGCCAACAGCTGGAGCCGGGAAAGTTTTTACCTTCGCGGCAACGAAGCGATGAAAAATTCACCCACCAAATTTAACGGATGGCTCACAAAGGAGGCCAGCACCGCCCTCTTCGAGAGCGCTGGGATGGACCTGGAAGAGCAGCTGGCCGCCGCGGAGCATCGTGATTTTGAACCCAAACCGTTGGGGAATTTGCGCCTGAGCCTGGAACTGCAAGCCTCCTACCGGGAGCAGAATGGTAAGAATGTACTGGGTGTAATCGAAGGTAACGCGCAGGAGAAGAAGGATGAGTACCTGGTTTTCACCGCCCATCACGATCATCTGGGCATGACATCACCGGTAAAAGGCGACTCCATCAACAACGGTGCACTGGACAACGCAGCGGGCGTAAGTGCCACGCTGAACCTGGCCAAGGCCTACTGCGATGTTCAGGAGCAGCTGGACCGGAGTATCCTCTTTCTGTTCGTTGGAGCCGAGGAGGTCGGGCTGCTTGGGTCGCAGTATTGGGCGGAGCATCCAACCGTGCATCCCGGCAAGGTAACCGGCAACATCAACCTGGACGGCATGAATGTGTACGGGCCCACCAAGGATGTGGTGGTGATCGGCTACGACCGCAATACGTTGAGCGATATGCTGGAGGAGAATGCGAAGGAGCGGGATCGATACCTGAAACCCGACCCGCATCCCGACCGGGGCTACTTCTACCGCTCCGATCATTTTTCACTGGCTAAAAAGGGTATACCGGCGGTATTTCCCGACCGGGGCACCGAGTTTGTCGGTAAGCCTGACGGATACAGCTCGCTGGTCGACAGCCTGGAGGATGCCAACTACCATTCGGTGAGTGACGAGATCAATCAGTACTGGGATATCACGGGCATGGTCCGTGATGTACGCCTTTTTTTTGAAACCGGATATGAGGTGCTCAATGCCCCCGAGATGATGAAATGGAGGGAGGGCGACGAGTTCAGGGCGATGCGCCAGAAAATGCTGGAAGCAGTCGAAGAATCTGAAAATTAGAACTGCCGGGCACGAGAAGGATGCGATTATTCGTTATTGACCGAAACCCGGGCAGGAACAACGGTTGTGGCAGCAATCATATAATTCAATTACAAACACTTCAAACTTATGAAATCTTTTAACGCGTTTTTAATCCTTGTATTTGTCATCGCACTAGCTGCACCCTCGGGTGTTTATTCCCAGACAACCGACGATGAGGCCAAGGTGGTACTGGTGGAATACAGCGACTATCAGTGTCCGGCCTGCGGATATTTTCATCCGATTTTGGAGTCGTTGAAAAAAGAGTACGGCGATGACTTGAAAGTGATCCAACGCCACTTTCCACTGAATCAGCATCAATATGCTGCCCTGGCTGCCCGTGCTG
>JAWVYR010000113.1:0-7866 GCA_033722635.1 Balneolaceae bacterium
CGCCAGGTGGGAATATTCGATAGATCGAGTGTTGGTCCAATACTGTCTCTTACTTAAGGGCCTGACCACTTATCTGGATATGGGGCCTTGTCATTCGTCTCCCCTTGAGGGGAGTACCCGCCAACAAGCGGGGGTGGGGTGTCACGATGACTCGCTAAACACCTCCCGATCGCCTGGCGGCGCCCACCCTCCTGCAGGAGAGATTTCTTGTCTATTTGAAATTCAGGGATCCTTCGGTAGTCCACCCTCGTTACGCAGATAATGTCCTTGACGCCCCGGAGCGGATCCTCATTTCGTCAAGGCTTCAGAAAGCAGGTACCGGGACGATAAACCACTGTAATCAGGGTATTCCTCAGCAGAATAGAGTCCGTTTCACCTTTCGCGACTCACTCCTCCAGCTCCACCTTCTCAAACTGTTTGAAGGGGCTCAGGTCGGCCGCCTCCATCGCCGATACATACTCAGTCCACCGGGTTTCAAAGAATCCGTTTATCTTATCGAGCGCTTCACCTGCCGCTTCGCGGGCATGCCGCATCAGGATCCGTTCGGTGTTGTCGGGTCCTCCGAGTCCCGAGCGAATATAGAAAGAGGGCTCGTTGATGATCGAGCGAATCGGCCGTACTTTATGCTCGTGGTATCCCTGCCGCTCAAACTCTTCGCCCAGCACGTAGTCCAGCAGCGCGTTGACCGAGTCCTTCACCGTCTTGGTCTGCTCCTTCAGTTCTTTTACCTGCTTCTCGTTGTTCTCCTGTTTATCGGCCTTCAGCAGCTTCTCCGCCATCTCGATCATTTCCTTCGCTTCATGAAGCTGGTTGGTGGCATCGGCTACTTTGCCCCTGATCTGTTGCAGTTCCCTCATCATGCTGCGGCGCGCGATCAGGTCCGACATCGACACCTCGATGCGGGGATCGAATTTCACCGTCACCATGGTGGAGTCGGAGGCACCCCGGTAGGTCATCTTCACCTTATAGGTGCCGGGCAGCACCTTGGCGCCCGCCGGCTTAAGCGCATCCTCGCGCGGCTTGCGCCGGCTGGGACCGCGAACGCCATCCTCGTTCAACCTCCAGGTGGTACGGTTCAGGCCGTTATGCTGTGGCATACGCTCCAGCGTACGAATTAGGTTCCCCTGGCTGTCGAAAATCTCCAATTTTACCTTTTCCTTTTTTCCCCGGGATTCATTTTCATTCCCTTCATCCTCCTCCGGTTTCTTCACGGAATAGGTGAGCCGGGCTCCAAAGGGCCGGTTTTCCCCGCTGAACATGGCATCGCCGGCGAAGCGGGTACCCGCGGCCTGCCGAATCTCAGCCAGGTAGGCGGTGGGGGCGGGATAAACGCGCATCGTATCCTCCAGGATATCGGGGCTCTGTTTGGCAAGTTCCCTGAGCGGACGGATATCGTCCAACACCCAGGCCGAACGCCCGAAGGTGCCGATCACCAGGTCATGTTCCCGAGGCTGGATCACCATGTCATAGGTGGAAGCGGTCGGATAGCCGTTGGTCCACTCGGTCCAGCTCTCCCCTCCGTCGATGCTCACATACAATCCGAATTCCGTTCCCACAAACATTAAATTGGGCTCTACCGGATCCTGAACAAAGGAGAGCGCATAGCCGCGCAATCCCTTGCCCTCTACGATATTTTCCCATCGCCGTCCATAGTTGGTCGTGCGCATCACGTAGGGGGTCCAGTCGTTGCGCCGGTAGTTGTTGATCACGGCAAACGCTTCAGCCGGGTCGTATCTGGAGGCGTGGACCTGGGCCACCCAACTTCCCTCGGGTACGCCCCGCAGGTTATCGGCCACATTGGTCCAGCTTTGCCCGTCATCGCGGGTCAGCTGCACATTGCCGTCATCGGTTCCCACCCAGATCAACTCGCTGTCTAAAGTACTGGGCGCGATTGCCAGTATGGTGGTGAAATTCTCCGCACCGGTGGCGTCGATGGTAAGCCCGCCGCTCTTGTACTGCTTCTGCTTCTCAGGATCGTTGGTGGTCAGGTCGGGGGAGATCACCTCCCAGCTGTCGCCCCGGTCGGTGCTCTTGTGCACAAACTGGCTGCCGAAATAGACCGTCTTGTCGTCAAACGGATCCATCGCAATAGCCGCGTTCCAGTTGAAGCGCAGCTCGATCCCTTCGGGATGCACCGGCTGCACGAAATTGGATTGGCCGGTATAGAGATCGATGCGGCCTACGTTTCCCTGCTGCGACATCGCATAGGCGTACCGGGCGTTGCTGGAGTCGATCACCACGTCGAAGCCGTCGCCGAAGTAAAGTTCCTCGAAATAGGCATTGCGGATACCCCCGCGCCGCCATACATAGGCCGGTCCTTGCCAGGAACCGTTGTCCTGCATTCCGCCGTAGACGTTGTAGGGTGTTTGGGTATCCACGTTGATATGGTAGTACTGGGCCACCGGTAGGTTGGTCACGAAACGCCAGGTCTCGGCCCGGTCATGCGATATGTTCATCCCCCCGTCGTTCCCGTCGATGATGTAGGAGGGATCATCCGGGTGAATGTAAAAAGCGTGATGATCCGGGTGGATATAGTTGTAGTAGGGATAGACGCTGTCAAATGATTTGCCCCCATCTTCGCTGACCGACAGAAACGTATAGAGGCTGTAGACCCGGTTCTCATTTTGGGGATCGGCGTAGATATCCGCATAGTAAAAGGGGCGGTTGCCCATATCGCTGTCTTCGGTGGCTTTCACCGTTTTTTTCCAGGTATATCCCCCGTCGTCGCTGCGGAAAAAGGCGTTTTCCTTGGCTTCCACCAGTGCGTATACCCGGTCCGGGTTGATATCGGGTATCGCCAGACCGATGCGCCCGAGCGGCCCTTTCGGCAACCCATCTTCATGGGTGAGCTCTTTCCAGGTTTCCCCGCCGTCGAGCGTCATATAGAGCCCTGACCCTTCCCCGCCCGACTCAAAAAACCAAGGCCAGCGGCGGAACTCCCACATCGCGGCGAACAGCTTGTTGGGGTTGGAGGGATCCATGATCAGGTCTCCGATGCCGGTGCGATCATTCACATACAAAATCTTCTTCCAGGTTTTGCCGCCGTCGGTGGTTTTGTATAGACCCCGCTGCTCGGTGTCGCCCCACGCAGGCCCCTGGGCTCCCACATAAACGATATCCGGGTTCTCCGGATGAACAATGACGCGATGGATCACCCGGGTCTCCTCCAGCCCCATGTAGGACCAGCTTCTTCCCCCGTCCACACTTTTGAAGACGCCCGCTCCCATCGACTGGCTGTTGCGGGGATTTCCTTCGCCGGATCCGACCCAGATGATGCTGGGATTCTTCTGGTAGATTGAGATCGACCCGATGGAATGGGCCCGCTGCTTGTCAAAAATCGGTTTCCAGTCCACCCCGCCGCTCTCCGACTTCCACAGGCCGCCCGACGCGGTCCCGGCGTAGATGATATCGGGCTGGTTCCTGACCACGTCGATGGCCGTAACCCGTCCGCTCATCCCGGCCGGACCGATGTTGCGGGGTTCCATCGCCTTCAGCTTCTCCATGTCAAGTTTCTGGGCAGTGGATGGATAGATCGGCAATGCAGCGATGAAAAAAGCTAATAACAGGCCGGAAATGAATGTTTGGGAGAGATATCGGGTGCGGGAATCCATAGTATCCTTAGATTGCTAATCGTTGAATGTAATTTATCGTTGAAATCTTATCGAAAGGTTGGAAGTTAGTCAACCGATGGATGTAAAAAAATGTTGGACATAAAAAAGCCCCGGAATGCTCCGGGGCTTGTGAAACGAACATTGATCTATTCCGGTCCGGAGGCTGGGTTGCCACCGGAACGGTCAAGATAATTGGCTGATCCCGTTGTCCTTCTGCCGAAGTATTCTGCGTTCAGACAGAAGGAAGAAAATCAATTTTCGGGATCCAGAATGTGATTTATTCGAATGACCACGTCGGCCAGGTGCACCCGGGTGGCCCGATCACGTACACGATTCATGGTTCGGTCCACATCCCGTTTCAGCAGTTCGAGCTGTTCCCGCGCAATGGCGCGAATATCGGATTGACTCACATCTACGGTTGTCCAACCGATAAAATCGATAAATGCCTGGGGAACATTGGGAAGTTCCTCGGTCATCAGGTATTCCATCCGCTCCAGGTACGCCCGCTGCAGATTCCGCCGATGCACATCGATCGGCCGGTTGTTGTCGAGCTCGCTCCAGATGCCGTTGCGTACGTCATCCATCATTTCGAAGGCGGTATAGGTATCCTGATCGCCATATCGCGTGTCGAATTCGATCAGGCGTGCGATCCGTTGTGGATCGACGAGGTCGTTCAAAATACCCTCCTGTACATCTCTCATATTGTCAACAGCCGTAGATTGATTGACGCGGCTGAGAATATCCTGATCCAGCAGCCAGGTGGGAGTGATAAACGCGTAATCGTTCAGGAACTCCATGGCCCGTTTCTGAATATCCTGCGGGACAAATTCATAGACCGGTCCCTCCTGGTTGTAGGTCTTGAAGGTTTCATAGATCCCGCCGATGTTTTGCGTCACATGACCCATATAACGGTTCCACTGAGCTATCACATTATTGTGAAGTTCCTCGAGATCCTCAAAGTCGGCTCCATCCCGTTCCGTCCAGTTGATCAGGTTGGGGACGATGCGTTTGAGATTGGCCACCCCGTATTCACTGGCTTTCATCGCGTCGTTTCCGAGGTCTTCCCGGTTGGACCGCGGATCGATAGTACCAAACGTCTGACGTCCGTAGAAGTAGACCGGATCGTCGGCCCGTTCGCGGGTCCACTCGTTGAGCTGGGCCTCACGCTCCTCCCTGCTCATATCCTCGGGGAACCAGGTATAACCCCACTTGATCGCCCATTTGTCATACTCTCCGACCGCAGGGTAGAAGTTGGTTACACCGTCGCCGGGCTGGGCGATATAGTTGAAACGCGCATAATCCATGATCGATGGAGCTGTTCCGTGCGTCGAGGTGAAGGTCGGTGACCGCAGCGAATCAACCGGGTAGGCGTAGCTCGATCCCCAGTTGTGAGGATGGCCGAGGGTATGGCCCACCTCGTGGGCGGCTACAAAACGGATTAGCTGTCCCATCACCTCATCGGAAAATTCAACACCTCTAGCATCCGGGTTGGCAGCTGCAGTCTGGACGAAAAACCAATTGCGCAGCAGGTTCATCACGTTGTGATACCAGAGGATGTCGCTCTCCAGAATCTGCCCGGTACGCGGATCGTGCACGTGGGGGCCCTGTGCATTTTGAATCGGGGTTGTTATATACCGTATCACCGAATAGCGCACATCCTCCGGACTGAATTCCGGATCATCCACCGGTGGATCTTTGGCGATAATCGCATTCTTGAAACCGGCCGCTTCAAAGGCCACCTGCCAGTCTTCGATTCCCTGTTTCAAATATTTGCGCCACTTCTTCGGAGTAGCCGGATCGTAATAATAGACGATCGGCTCGACCGGTTCCACCAGTTCACCCCGCATATAGGCTTCCTTGTCCTTGGGTACCAGCTTCCACCGGGTGATATAGTTGTAACTGGCCGCTTTCTGTTTGTCGGCGCTGTAGTTGTACTGTTGAATGGCAAAATAACCCACCCTGTTGTCCTCACGCCGTTTTTCCCATTGTTCATCCGGCAGGAGGATCATCGACTGATTTACCTCCAGGGAGATCGTGTTGGTGGCCTGGTCCTCCGGGGGGTTGTTGGAGTTGTAGGTGAGCACATGCCGTACCTCCACATTTCTCGGGTAGCTGCGTACACTGTCGATAAAGCTGCGATCGCTGTCCAGGCGCCTGACTTCAAATTGGCGGCGCTGACCGTCGCTCAACCCGCTGATGAGATCCACATCGGTGGTAAAAAAACGGGTTACATCGATCACCCTGGTCGTGGAATCTTTTCCGATCGTTTCAATATCAAAGGTGTAGACTACCGGTTCAAAGTTGTTATTGCGCACCGATTTGTATACCGGATCTTCCGGATCGGCTATATTTTCAAAGGAGACATGGCGCAACATGATTTTATCCTCTTTCTTCTGCCAGCGTACCACCTGCTGGGAACGGGCCTTCATCCCGGCTCCGCCAAAACTAAGGTTCGGGGTTGATCCCGAAATTCTGGTAACCAGGAGCATCTCCTGCCCCAGCAAGCTGTCGGGTATCTCAAAATAATATTTGTCATCCACCTTGTGAGCATGGAATAACCCTTCGTCGGTCTGGGCATCCTTGGTGATCACTTTTTCGTAGGATTTTTTATCTCCGTTTGAGGACCGCGGAGATCTCTGCTGGGAGGAGGATTTCGAGGTATTCTGGGTAGTTGCACAGCTGTAAACAAACAGTACTGACAACACCATCACAAAACTGTTTCGTAGGAATACAAGTAGCTTTTTCATCATGGAGAGTTGAATTAATTCAGCGATTTTATAGTTTGTAAATCTGTAATTTCAATCCCAAGGAATCAAGTCCTGCGCTGTTTATATATGTAAAAGTATTTAACCGGCTCATTCAGAAGAAATCTGAAGGGCTTCAGAATTTGTCTTTAGCCTATTTGGGTTAGCTTTGTTACATTGGGTTGCGAAAAAACACAGGAGTCCTTTTGGAGCATTTGATACAGTTTATAAAACATTTCAAGAAAATAGGGGCCATTGCTCCCAGTTCAAAATTTTTAGCCAAGGATCTTGCCAAACAGTTGCAGGCTGATGTTTCCGGTACCCACTGCCCGCCCCTGAACATCCTTGAGATCGGTCCCGGCACCGGATCGCTTACCAAGGAGATCGTCAGGTATATGCGCGGAGAAGATCATTTGGACATTGTAGAGCTTCATCAGCATTTCTACCAGCATGTAAAAAATGAGTTTTCTCAACCCAATATCCAGGTGCACCACACCGATATCCTGCAATTTGAGTCGAACCGGAACTACAACTATATCTTTTCGAGTCTTCCTTACGAAAATATGCCTTCCCGGATCAGCCGGAATATCTGGCAGAAAAAGTTGGAGCTATGCAGTGAGAACGCCTTTATCTGCTATTTCAAGTATGTGAATTTCAGGAGATTCAAGAGTGATTTTGAAGAGCAGATCGTTCGGCGGTATCAGCGCGACAAGAAAATAGTGCTGCTGAACATTCCTCCGGCCAAGCTTTTTACCCTGGAAATTGACGAATCCTGGAAAAAACCCTTCTCGGCCCACGGCCATGTAGCCTGAAAACCGGCCTAAAAGATCCAGACCAGCAAACCGTTGACAATCGCCAGCAGGATGCTGAAGATGAGCGCCCATGAAAAGTTTTTGATCTCAAATCCCTCCACGATCGCATCCGCCAGCATCAGCATCAGCGCATTGATGACCAGCACAAACAGTCCCAAGGTCAGGATGGTCAGTGGCAGGGTGATCCAGATGATAAAGGGGCGCAGAAATGCATTGATGACGGCCAGCAGTACCGCGACCCCCAGGGCCGTAAGATAGCCTTTCACCTTCACGCCATCCAGCAGATAGGCGGTAATGAATATAGCCACACTATTGATAAGAATTGAATAGATCATGGTATCTCCACAGTTTATTTGGTCAACTAGGAGATACTATACGGCAGAACCCGCATCAAAGTTTTGAAAAGGCAGTCAGCCGCCCTGTAACTGCTTCAACTCGGTCTGGAGCTCGTCGTAGGCCTGTTCGCAATACGACTGCAGTTCGTCGATACGGGCATCGATGCTTTCCAGGTTGCTCTCGTTCTTGGCGTCCTGCTCAATCTCTATCAGCAGATCCTTGGCGTCTTCCATGCCCATATAGGAGAGGGTGGGCTTGAATTTATGCGCTTCGGCAGCAAGTTTTTCCCAGTTCGATTCCGACTCATGGGTTTTCAGATTCTCCAGTGTGGGAGGTGCGTTTTCGAGAAACATCTCGACCATC
>JAWVYR010000114.1:0-7865 GCA_033722635.1 Balneolaceae bacterium
ACCTCGCCGGAGTTCTGATCGATAAACTTAGTCGGGTACTTGGAGAATTTGTGATAGGGTTTCCAGCCGTTGTCGATCGCCACCGCATAGACAAACGGTTTAAAGGTGGAACCGGCCTGCCGCTGCATCTGGTGCACATGGTCGAACTGCACATGTCCGTAGTCGGAGCCCCCTACCCAGGTCAGTATCCGGCCGTTGTCGGGATCGATCGAGACAAATCCGGCTTCCAGACGGGTGCGAGCGTGTTTTACCGAATCCACGAAAGCCGTATCGGCCAGCAGGGAGTCGAAGACCACCTTCTCCAGATTGGTGTTGTATTTGGAGAAGGCATTTTTATAGCGGTCGGTCTCACGGATAAAGCTTTTCAGAAATCGGGGATAGCGTTTCCAGAGCAGATTCATATACTCCCCCCCGGGGGAGGTCCATTCATCTTCAAAGATACGCTGCAGGGAATCGAGCTTGGTTTTTAGGGCCTGTTCGGCGTACCGCTGCAGGCGAGAGTCGATGGTGGTGTATATCGTAAGTCCGTCGGTATAGAGGTCGTAGCCATTTTCCTCGGTCCACTCCATCACCTGCTGGCGGATATATTCGCCAAAGTACCGGCTTTCCCGGCCTGATTTGGAGGGGGGATGATAATCGAGAGTGATCGGCTTCTCCTTCAAATTGTTGTAGATCTCCTTGGTGATAAAATCGCGTTTCGCCATCTGCGAGAGCACGATGTTGCGGCGGTATTTCGAGCGCTCCGGGAATATACGGGGATTGTAGTCGTATACCGCGTTCAGGCAGCCCACCAGGGTGGCGGCTTCCGATACCGTCAGATCCTGGGCCGACTTGCCGTAGTGAATCTGCGAAGCCGCCTCGATACCAAAAGCGCTGTTGCTGTATTCCACCGTATTCAGGTACATCTCGAGGATCTCCTGCTTGGTGTAATTCTGTTCGATCTGTATGGCGGTGATCATCTCCCGCAATTTCCGAATGAGGGAGAACTCCCGGCCGATCTTTTTATAGAGGTTGCGGGCGAGCTGCTGGGTGATGGTGGATCCGCCCTGGATCTTTCCCTGGATCAGATAGTAGGGTACTGCCAGAGTGCGGATCATGTCGATCCCCCAATGCTGATAGAAACGATGATCCTCCGTGGCGATCAGGGCGTTGACCACATGGGGAGAGATCTCATCGAGCGTGACAGAGGTGCGATTTTCGGTGTAATACTTGTCGAGCGTAACCCCGTCGCGGCTTTTCACCACCGAGGCGATCGCGGTCTCCGGGTTTTCCAGCTCGTCGATTGAGGGCAGCCCCTGTACCAGGTAAAAGACAAATCCGGCCAGTGCCAGGATTAAAACCCCCAGTCCTCCACCGGTCACTTTTACCCAGGTTCTCCGGAGAAAAGGTTTTTTCGGGCCTCGGGAGGAGCGTTTGTTGCGTTCCGAAGCCATGCTACGGCGGTATTCCGGATCGTTGAAATAACGATCCATCTCGTTGTCATTTGAATTACTCATCAATCACTGATTCACTGTCGGTTGCCGTCAATTCCCCCTTCACATCGTTCCAAACAACGAGTTCGGGGCAGCCGTTATTATAAACAGCAAGGGTTCGATGTTGGTAAAAGGTACCCAAATTGAGGTAGGTTCCGAAGGAAAAATTTAGTTTTCTGGGCATATGATCGTGACCACTGATAATTATAGCGTAATCGTTTTCTTTTAACTGTTTTTCGGCCCATTTGTTCAGCACTTTTTCATCACTTCCCCATCGCTCCAAAAAGCGGTTCACGCGGGAGAAGTATTTCATGATTTTCAACCCTGCTGAGGGAGGCAGTAGCCGCTGATAGAGCTTGATAAAGCGGGGATTGCGAAGCAGCCGGTGCATACGGGGGCGCTTCGCATGCTCGCCCTGCTTGAGTCCGTCACCATGCAGAAGAAGCAATTTTTGCCCCTGAAGGCTCAGTTCGCGGTAGTCCTGCTCGATATCAAAACCGATACCCGGCAGATAATCGCGGGTCCAGTTGTCATGGTTCCCGGTAATAAAAAGGGTGGGTCCGAAATGCCGGTTATAATGTTCAAATCGCTTAAGAACCTTTTTCCCGATATCGGGAGTATGGTCGGGATATTCCATCCAGTAGTCGAACAGGTCGCCCAGGATATATATCTTGTACTGTTTCTTTTCGCAAAAGTCGATCAGTTTGATCAAACTTTCTTGGATACGTCGGTTCCGGGCCTTGGAGAATCCCTCCAGATGTATATCGGAGAGGAACAGGTGGTTGGCGAAAGCATGGGGTTGATCGGCCATCGGAGATCGGTCTACTCCTATTTTTTACGCCGAATAATAAAATCGATCAGGTTTTCGAACGCCGTGCGATCCTGGGAATCGGGAAGGGTTCGAAGCAGGTTTTTGGCTTTGGATGCGTAGTCGTTCATGATCGAACGGGCATAGTCCATTCCGCCGTGCTCATGAACAAAAGTGACAATCCGATCGATATCGCGTTTCTTTTTCCTGCGTTTTCTCATCAGGTACCGAATATAGGCTCGCTCCCTGAAGTTTGCATTCTCCAGCCCCTTGATGAGCGGGAGGGTCACTTTTCGCTCCTTGATATCATTTCTCCGGGGTTTGCCCACGTCGTCCACGCCGTAGTCGAACAGGTCATCCTTGATCTGAAAGGCGATTCCGGTGGCCATCCCGATCTCCCGGAGCTTCTGGTGTATTTCAGGATCCTCGGAGGTGGAGATCGCACCGCACTCACAGCAGGCGGCGATCAGACTGGCTGTCTTCTCCGAGATCACCTTGAAATAGTACTCTTCGGTCATGTTGAACAGCCGGGCGGCCTTGAACTGCCGTAGCTCCCCTTCACTCATCATTTTCACCGCATCGGAGAGTACCTTCAGCAGTTTGAATTCATCGTAATCCAGTGCGATCAGCAGGCCCTTGGAGAGCAGGAAATCGCCGAGTAATACGCTGGCTTTATTTTTCCAGATTTTGTTGATGCTGAGAAAACCCCGCCGCATATCCGCCTCATCCACCACATCATCGTGAATCAGCGTGGCGGTGTGAAGCAGTTCGATCATGGTGGCGGCAACGTAGCTGCGTTTGTTGACCTCTCCGAATAGCCGGGCCGACATGAATACCAGGGTGGGGCGGATCTCCTTGCCCTTCTGGCGGAGCAGGTACCGGACGATCTGATCCAGAATAAAAACGTCGGTTCGTAGCGCATCTTTATAAAAATTCCGAAATTCCGTTAAGTTGTGCTGAACCGGTTCGGTAATCTCCCGGAGGTTTTTCCGATCACGGTGCCTGAAGGTGGCGGCTTGTTCCAGTTGCGTGTCGATCATAATGACGGAGGTGAAAAACGATTGCCTGCTGGTATCAAATTAAAGCTTGAAATTTAACAAATATTAGTCTTTCATACCCGAGCCCATAACAAGTGTGTAAAGCTAACAAAAAGAAGATAAACTATCGCATAAAGTTCGCAGCAATTTTATGGCGGTTATAAACAATTACACCACCGGTATATGATACAAACGGATGTTTCACTGGCAACCTCGTTTTTAACGGAGGATGAATTTGGTGAGGCCAGGGAAAAGGCGAAAGATAGCCTGGAGCTGATCAGGAACAGGAATGGTGCAGGTTCGGAGATGCTCGGATGGATCGATATCCTCACGGAGCCCAATGACGCGGAGCTGGAAGAGATCGACAATCTGGCCTCATCACTCCGTCGCAAGGCTGATCTGTTCATCATTTGCGGTATCGGCGGCTCCTACCTGGGTTCGAGGGCGGTGATCGATGCGATGTCGGATTATTTTAATATGGGATCGGGTCCGGAAATTGTATTTGCGGGACACCATCTCGGCGGAAAATACCTGAATGACCTGATCCGGTATATGAAACAACCGGGACCCGACGGGGAACCCAAACAGGTCTACCTGAATGTGATCTCCAAGTCGGGCAGCACCCTGGAGACCGCCCTGGCTTTTCGCGTCCTGAGAAAACATCTCCGGCAGATGTACGGCGAAGGGGCCCGCGACCACATCATCTGCACCACCGGTAAAGAGGGAGGCGTACTCAACGATCTGATCGATACCTATGGATACCGAAAGTTTATCATACCGGATGCTGTAGGGGGGCGGTTCTCGGTGTTGACGCCTGTTGGATTGTTTCCTATTGCGATGGCCGGCATCGATATCAAGGCGCTCTTTTACCAGGCGGTTTCGGCCTGCGGGGAACTGGATAAGGAACCCCGCCAGGTGCTCGACTTTGCCGCCGCCCGTTACGCGCTCTTCCGGAAGGGCAAGGCGGTTGATGTGATCACCTCCGTGGAACCGGAGCTGTATTATATCGGACGCTGGATGCAGCAGCTTTTTGCCGAGAGCGAGGGCAAGGAAGGCAAGGGGTTGTTTCCCGCCATCACCACCTACACCACCGATCTTCACAGCCTGGGGCAGCTAATACAGCAGGGCAGGCGCAATATCATCGAGACCTTTCTGACGGTCCGGCAGGGGGGTAACGGAAAAAAGATTGAAGAACTGAAGAACGACACCGATGAGCTGAATTATCTGGCCGGGAAAACGTTTCATGAGATTAACAGCAGGGCGCAGGATGCCACCATCGATGCCCACTATAACGGAGATGTGCCCTGCCTGAAGGTTACGCTGGAGAGTATCAGTGAACGGGAGCTCGGCGAGTTTATCTATTTTTTCGAACTGGTTACGGCAATCTACTGCTACTGCCTGGATGTGAACCCGTTTAATCAACCGGGGGTGGAGGAGTACAAGGAGACGATGTACAAACTACTCGGAAAACAGGATTGAGAAGACCCCATGAGTGAACAAAATGCGAATACCGACAGGATAAAATTCATCGCCATCGCCGGCAATATCGGTGCGGGAAAGTCGTCGCTGACCGGCCTCCTGGCCAAACATTTCGACTGGGATGCCTTTTACGAGTCGGTGGACGACAATCCCTACCTGGCTGATTTCTACGACGATATGCGCCGATGGAGCTTCAATCTGCAGATCTATTTTCTCTCAAGCCGGTTCCGCCACCAGAAAGAGATGCTGGAGAAATCGACCAGTTTCGTTCAGGATCGGACCATCTACGAGGATGTGGAGATTTTTGCCAAAAACCTGCATGATATGGGACTGATGAGCGACCGGGATTTTAAAAATTACCAAGCGCTCTTCCGTGAAATGACGCACTACCTGCGGCCGCCCGACCTGTTGATCTATCTGCGTGCCCAGGTGCCCACGCTGGTCAGGCAGATACAACAGCGCGGCCGGGAATATGAGAATACGATAAGAATCGAATATTTGGAGCGTCTAAATCGTTTATATGAGGAATGGATAGGGGAGTATTCGCACGAGAAACTCATTATCGATACCGATGATCTCGATTTTGTGGAGGAGAAAGAGGATCTTGGGCGGGTGATTGAGCTTGTAGAGCAGCGGCTATTCGGGCTGTTTAATTGATTGCAGAAAAACACAAATATTCATAACTTTGCGAGCTATTAAGGATATGTCGAAACTGGAGTTCAAAATTACCGAGATCCCCGAGGGTCAAAGCCGCCGGGAGCTGATGCTGGAGGCGGAAGACCTGGATATCGACGAGCATGCGTTTGAGGGGGGTCGAATAAACTTGGAGTTTTATCGAACCCAGTTTTTTATCCGGGTTGGTTTCACGCTGGATGTGGAAGTTGAATTGATCTGCGACCGTTCGCTTGATTCGTTCAGCTATCCGGTTGAAACCGACTATGAAGTGGTATTTAAGGTTGACGTCGAGGAGGAAACCGAGAATGAAAACGGTGCGGTACGGCGTTTCAATTTCGATACCAACACCATCAGCATCGAAGAGGAGGTAAGAGATACCATATTGCTTGAAATTCCAATTAAAAAGCTGCATCCGAAGTTTCTGGATGAACAGGGAAAACCCAAGCAGTTCAAGGAGGAAACCTTTGGGGATCTGCCCGATGAACAGGAAGGGATCGATCCCCGCTGGGAAAAACTGAAGAAATTGAAAAATAATTAACAGAAAATATTTAGCAGAAGGTAATGGCACATCCAAAAAGAAGATCGTCCAAATCACGGAAAAACAAGCGGAGGTCGCATCACCGCGTCACCGAACCAACCCTGGCCGAATGCGATAACTGCGGGGCATATCACCGGTATCACCATGTCTGTACCGAGTGCGGTTTTTATCGGGGCCGAAAAGTGCTCAATGTAAATAAATAACTGTTTACAGTTAGTCCTTAGATATCTTTTATGATTATTGCAGTTGATGCGGTGGGGGGAGATAAATACCCGGAGAATCCGGTTAAGGGGGCCATCCAGGCGACGGAAGAAAACAAAGCCCTGAGCGTGATCCTGGTGGGTCCGGAATCCCTCGTTCAGAAAGAGCTGGCCAACCACACCTATGACGAAAACCGTATACTGGTAGAGGATGCACCGCAAATTATCGAGATGGATGAGTCGCCGGCCCAGGCGGTGAAGAGCAAACAGAAATCCTCCATCGCTGTTGGCCTGAAACTGCATAAGGAGGGTGCTGCCAATGCGTTCGTCAGTGCTGGAAATACCGGCGCGCTTCTGGCGGCTTCTACGCTGTTGCTGGGCAAACTCGAAGGCGTGATGCGTCCCACTATCGCGGCCACCTATCCCACCATCAAAGGATTTCGTCTTCTGCTGGATGTAGGAGCAAACCTAGAGGTACGGCCCGAAATGCTCTATCAGTTTGCGCTCATGGGGTCGATCTACACCGAGCAGGTGATGGGCATCGAGAATCCCAGGCTTGGCTTGCTCAATGTCGGCGAGGAGGAGGAGAAAGGAACCGAGGAGATTCGGGAGTCCTTCGACCTGCTTTCCGAACTTCCCAATTTTATAGGCAATATCGAAGGGCGGGATATCCTGTTTGGCAAGGCCGATGTTTATCTCTGCGACGGATTTGTCGGCAACCTGATTTTGAAATTCGGGGAATCGATTCCGAATGCTCTTCGCGAACTGATCAATCCGGCGATCAAGCAACTGGATCTCGATGAAGTTCAGGCCAAGACCGTGGGCAAAGTCCTGGAGACAGCGGTCGGGACATTCAATTACGAACGCGTCGGCGGGGTGCCATTTCTGGGAGTCAACGGCGTCAGCATGGTGGGGCACGGCGGCAGTACACCGCTCGCTGTGAAGAATATGATTTTCAACGCGGTAAAATGCGTTGAAAATAATATCAACGAATTGATAATTGCATCTCTTAATGAATAACTTTATTGATGGCTGAAACGAAACGGGCAAAGATCACCGCGGTGGGCCGCTATCTGCCAGAGGAAAAACTTACTAACCGGGACCTTGAAAAGATGGTCGACACCAACGATGAGTGGATCCAGACCCGGACCGGTATCAAGGAACGACGGATACTCAAAGATGATGACAAGGCCTCAGCCTTTATGGGAGCAGAGGCAGCCCGGGAAGCACTCGATGCCCGCGGAGTTGCCGCTAAAGATATAGATGTAGTCATTTGCGCTACTGTAACACCCGATTTTCTCTTTCCCGCCACCGCCTGTTTGATTCAGAGCAAGCTGGGAGCCACTGACTCCTACGGTTTTGACCTGTCCGCCGCCTGTTCCGGTTTTCTCTATGCCCTCTCAACGGGAGCCAACATGATCGAATCGGGAAGGGCCGGTAAAGTGCTGGTTATCGGCTCCGACAAGATGAGCGCGATCACCGATTATACCGACCGCACCACCTGCATTCTTTTCGGTGACGCCGCCGCGGCGGTACTGCTTGAAACCTCCGAAGATGAGACCGGTATCATCGATTATGTGCACCGAAGTGAGGGCGATACCGAATGTGCGCTCTGGCAACCGGCCGGCGGCAGCCGGAATCCCGCCACCCATGAAA
>JAWVYR010000115.1:0-7863 GCA_033722635.1 Balneolaceae bacterium
AAGGCAATAATGAGACAGGGCGGAACTTACGGTGAGATACTTTATCCGGCAATCAGATTATTTTATGCAAAATCATAACAGTGGAAGTAATCTCAATTCCATTTCTTGTCCTTCTGGTCATCTTCCAAGAAAGCTAATCCTGGTCAGCCCATGAATGATAACAATGAAATAATCCTCCAATCCACCCTCACCTGCCCATCCTGCGGGTTTGTATCCACGGAAAAGATGCCCGAGAACGCCTGTGTACATTTCTGGAAATGTCCGGAATGCGGCAACTTGCTGAAACCCAAACCCGGTGATTGCTGTGTATTCTGTTCCTACGGAGACCAGCCCTGTCCATCCGTCCAACAGGATAAAACAGGCCGTTGACCGATATAGATCAATTCTGCGAATATCTATGTGAAAGAAGATCTAAATTGTTTACTTTTGCACCGGTTCCATAATCTGAATCTCAGCGGATCTACAGGCACAGGCAATTTGTCAATCATCGACGTCATCATACTGGGCATAATCGAAGGCCTCACGGAGTTTCTTCCCATCTCCTCCACGGGCCACATGATCCTGACATCCGAGATTTTGGGATTGAAGTCTACTGAATTCCTGAAAACCTTTGAGATCAGCATTCAGCTGGGAGCTATCATGGCCGTGGTATATCTTTACCGGGAACGACTCATGACCAGTTTCGTCGTCTATCAGAAATTGTTTGTGGCGTTCCTCCCGGCAGCCGTCATCGGTTTTTTGGCGTATGATTTTATCAAAGGCTACCTGTTCAACGCCTACGTGGTGAGTGTGGCCCTGATTATCGGTGGAGTCTTCCTGATCCTGCTTGACCGCTGGACTTCCGGCCGCGAACAGATCTATGGGGATCTGGAAGAGGTCTCCTATACCGGTGCTGTACAGATCGGGCTGTTCCAATGCCTGGCGATGATTCCGGGAACCTCACGTGCGGCTGCCAGCATCTTCGGAGGAATCTTCGCCGGCCTCGATCGCAAGCAGGCAACCGAATTCTCCTTCCTGCTGGCGATCCCCACGATGTTTGCCGCCACCGGTTACGACCTGTTAAAAACCTCTGCCGAACTGAACCAAAATGAGATTATACTGCTGCTCACCGGGGGTGCTATCGCCTTTATCTTTGCCTGGCTGGCGGTCAAAGCCTTTATCGCCATCGTGGTTAAACATGGCTTCCACCATTTCGGTTATTATCGGATCGTGCTGGGAGGGGCTTTCCTGCTGCTCTCCTGGTGGATCGGCATGGAGGTGCATCAGGAGCTGTAGGCGGGAGGAGGATTGATAAAATGTTAAGTGGTTAGTGGCTATCCTGCGGAAGGCTTCTCAGCGTTATTGTAAGATTGCAAATGTAATTAAGATATTCCCATGCAAGATAGGTCAATTTTACGATTCGCGTCTGGCATCGGACGTTTTCAATTTCTACAACTGCACCAGCGTCATACGGTCGATCAGCAATGTACCACTTCCCTCCAATTTGATTCCCGCCGGGCCACGGGGAGGGGCATCCCCATGCCCATGAGCCACCAATTCCTTATTCACATACACCCGGAAATGTGTTCCGTCGGAGACAACCCTGATAAACTGCATTCCCCTCCTGGTGGACTCGCCTTTCGCATAAATTTCAGAGCTGCCATCCCTTAACCGGCCCAGGATCAGGCTGCCTGCTGAATTAATTCGCACAAAATCATAATTCAGGGAGTCCTCTAGATGGTGAACAATGTAGAAAGCACCCTTGAAGTCGCTGATATCGAGGTTGAGATCCAGCTGAACATTCCGATATGAACGGTTTGTAACAAATAGGTTTTCCACACTATCGGGCTGAAGCTGCAATAAAAAGTTGCTTTGGCCGGCTTGTATCGTTCGGGGTTTGAGCTGCCCTGCCGTTCCCTGAAGCCAAGTAAACCTACTGATCATCTCACTCACACCGTCGGGACCGATCGGCCAACGGATATCGCCGTTATTCTCAACCTGAAAGGTGGTTCCCTCTCGAACAAGCAAGCTGTCTTCGGAAATAACGGGCATTTCCTGTTCCTGCTCGATCAGCGATCCGGTGCCCACACCATATCCAAATACCAACTGCGATCCATGTTCACCGGTCTCGTAAAGCAGTAACAGCCCGACCGTTGCCACCAGCAGCATGCCTATCTGAATGATTTTTGATTTCATCCGATCGATCCAGTGCAAACCCAATCTAAGCAGCAGGTAGACGCCAAAAAACCAGACCGTCCACTCCGCCCAGTCGGCATGGTTGGTCAGTACATTTTGGGCTTCAGTTGGAACAAATACCTGATCGGCGGCCGACTTGCCGGTAAAATATACCACGATGGCTGAGATAACCCCTAACGCATAGAGTAAGGTTGATCTCTTGGCATCCCACCACTTTTTCTTTATGAAAAAACCGAGCAGATCCATAAATACAGCTACAAAAAGTATGGCGATGGGAAAATGAACCAGCATCGGATGAATATTGGGGGCCCAATCCGGTATTAGCTCCATTATTCCATTTGTTGTTTTACAATTAAATCGAAATGAACCTTCTCAATCATTCAATATCTTACGACAAGTACAGCGCTCGGAAAACTGTTCTGGCTGATCCGCTCCTTCTTAACTACCATCATTCCTGCTTTTTCGATATAAGGTTTAAGCCAGATGGACCTGCAACCGGTCATAACCGCGCGAAACCACCGAGCCAGCAATCATACATCCAGAAAACACAAGAATACGCTTTTTTAACCTTCGCTGCAGAATAAGAACGAGTCAGCGGCTCATCATCCCTCACTTCGCTTCCTCCACTTTCAGGAACCGTGCATTGATTGCTACAATCACGGTACTAAGCGACATCAGAACCGCCCCTACGGCAGGACTCAGAATGATGCCATAGCCATAAAGGACCCCGGCCGCCAGCGGAATGGCAAAGGCGTTGTAACCCGTGGCCCAGAACAGATTCTGAATCATCTTCCGGTAGGTGGCCTGGGCCAGCGCCACCACAGAGGCCACATCGTTGGGATCGTTCTTGACCAGTACGATATCACCGGCTTCCACCGCAACATCCGATCCCGAGCCGATGGCGATGCCCACATCGGCCTGGGCAAGCGCGGGAGCGTCATTGACACCGTCCCCCACCATAGCCACCGTCAATCCCCGCTGTTGTACTTCTTTTACTTTTTCAGATTTCTGGTCGGGCAGCACCTCGGCAAAGAAATCCTCCAGCCCCAGCTTGCCGGCCACGTAGGCGGCCACCTTTTCATTGTCGCCGGTCAGCATCATGCACTGCACGCCCGATTCCTTCAACCGCTTCACCGCCTGGAAGGAGGATTCACGAATCTTATCTCCCAGTGCGATGGCGCCCTTCAGCTCATCATCTATCAATACAAAAACCACCGTTTTACCCTCTTCCGAAAGCCGGTCAACGGCTTCGCGATCCGGTATCTCGATGTTGTTTTCTTCCAGGTATCCGGGGCTCACTACAGCCAGCAACTTGCCCTCTACCTTGCCGCGAACACCCTTTCCGGTAATAGATTGAAATTCATCAACATCATACTTCTCGTCGACAGCCGATACAATGCCTTGGGCAATGGAGTGCTCGGATCGCGATTCCAGAGATGCCGCCAGCTTCAGAATCTCATCATCCGCATATGAATCGCCGAACGACAACACTTCGGTAACCCCGAATTCCCCCTTGGTCAGGGTGCCCGTCTTGTCGAAGATGATCGCATCGATATTGCGGGCCTGCTCGAAAGCGGTCCGGTCGCGAATCAGGAAGCCGTTGTTGGCCGCTTTTCCGGTGGAAACTGCAACCACCAGTGGTATAGCCAGGCCGAGTGCATGGGGACAGGTGATCACCATCACCGTTACCGTCCGTTCAATGGCGAAGACAAAATCCTGCGTCGACCAAACGAGCCACGCAAACATCGTCAATGCTCCGGCGGTCAATGCCACCAGGGTCAGCCAGGCTGCTGCGCGGTTGGCCAGGTTCTGGGTTTTCGATTTGCTCTGCTGGGCCTGTTCCACCAGCGAGATCACCTGGGAAACGAAGGAATCATCGCCCAGTTTCTGCACTTCCACGGTGATAGACCCTTCCTGGTTAACCGATCCGCCGATCACCTCGTCACCTTTTTCCTTTGACACCGGTTTCGACTCACCCGTCAACAACGATTCATTGACGCTGGTGGATCCCTCCACCACTTCGCCGTCGGCCGGCACCTTTTCTCCGGGTTTGACGATCAGCCGGTCTCCCACCTCCAGCTGGTCGACAGGTACATCTTCCGTGGTACCATCGTCGTTAAGGCGGTGCGCATCATTCGGCAGCAGTGCGGCCAGTTCCTCCAGTGCCCTGGATGCGCTCATCACAGATCGCATCTCGATCCAATGGCCCACCAGCATGATATCGACCAGCGTCACCAGCTCCCAGAAAAACACCTTGCCGGGCACACCGAATACCACCGCCGAGCTGTAGCCGTAGGCTACGACGATCGCCAGACCGATCAGGGTCATCATACCCGGCTGCTTCTCCTTCAGCTCGTCGTATCCGCCCTTAAGAAACGGCCACCCGCCATAAAAGAAGACGAAGGTGGACAGTGCAAACAGTACAAACATATCCCCGGTAAAGTCGAGCTGGCCCTGGATACCAATGAACTCCTGGATCAATGGGGAGAGCACCAGGATAGGTACCGTGGGAATCAGGGATATGAAGAAGCGTTTTTTAAAGTCCCGGACCATATGGGCGTGATGATCGTGGTGGTCATGATCATCTCCACCGTTATGGTTCGAATGGTTATGATGGTGTTGATGCTCGTTATTTTCCATAGACAGCTGCTCCGATAATATCTTTTTTCTTTGAACACTAAATATTTTAAGATCAGACCCAAATCCGTAACATGATTTTTTGAAAGAGTTACAGAATTTTTATTTATGCCCCGTTTTGAGGAATAATCATTGACTGGCCACAATTTTTTTCAGTAATTTCTGTTCGAATCAGTAACAATGCATAACCATTCGACCACATACCGCCTGATAGCCGGCTTTACGGCCTGGATACTAATCCTGGGAACAGCCCTTCCTTCCGGCTTGCATGCCAAAGGTCAGGATCGTTCTCACTGCCAGAAACCGGCAGCTGCAACGGCATCTCATCACGCTGATTGCAACATGCATGCCAAGAGCAATGCCGCGAACAACGAATGCGATTGGGGATTTGCCTGCGCCTGCAGCCTGGAAGAGGCTCCGCTTAAAACACAGGCCGACCTGGTCAATTCCCGCCCTGCATTTTCCCTGTTACCGGTTATTATTCAGCATTTTAACCTCCAGGCGGAATCAATCATTTCCCACGGTCACCGTTTCGCTGTAACACCCGGCTCTTCACCACCACTCTTTTTGAAGTACGGTTCATTTCTGAATTAGCCATCCCTCATAGCGCACTGCTTTTCAGGTTACTGAAAGAAGCAGTGTGTGATCATATCCCCTATTTCCTTTTAACTGTTGTGCAATCCGCCTTTACCGGATAGGCAGAACCTGTTATAGATCCCTTAATGGCTAATTCGACCTTGATCCATGCTTGACAAAATCATTCGCTTTTTCCTTGAAAATAAACTGATCGCTCTGCTGCTCCTTGCCGGATTTGTCGGCTGGGGCATTGCGACAGCGCCGTTCGCCTGGGACCTGGATTTCCTGCCGCGGGATCCGGTAGCCGTGGACGCGATCCCTGACCTGGGTGAGAACCAGCAGATCGTCTACACGCGCTGGCCCGGCCGGTCCCCGCAGGATGTGGAGGACCAGATCACCTATCCCCTGACCACCCAGCTGCTAAGTGTGCCGGGTGTAAAAACGGTTCGCAGCAATTCCATCATCGGCATGTCCAGTATCTATGTGATTTTCGAAGAGGATATCGATTTCTACTGGAGCCGATCCAGAATTCTTGAAAAACTCAACTCGCTGCCGGCCGGCACCCTGCCCGAAGGGGTCCAGCCGACGCTGGGCCCCGATGCCACCGGCCTCGGACAGATTTTCTGGTATACCCTGGAGGGCCGCGACCAGGAAGGCAACCCTGCCGGGGGCTGGGACCTTCAGGAGCTGCGCAGCATACAGGATTTCTACGTGGGCTACGGGCTCTCCTCGGCCGGGGGAGTCTCGGAAGTAGCGCCGATCGGCGGTTTTGTCCGGGAATACCAGGTGGATGCCGATCCCGAGGCGATGAAAGCCTACGGCATCAATATGACCGACCTGTTCCGGGCGGTGCGCCAGAGCAATGTGGAGGTGGGGGCCCGCACCGTCGAGCTCAACAACGTGGAGTACCTGGTGAGGGGACTGGGTTATGTCAAGTCGCTTGATGACCTGGAAAAAGCGGTGGTCAAAGTAGTCGACAACACACCCATTCATATACGTGATGTGGCGCACGTCACCTTCGGTCCCGCCCTGCGGCGAGGGGCTCTCGACAAGGCGGGTGCGGAAGCGGTCGGTGCCGTGGTGGTAGCGCGTTACGGCGCCAATCCCCTGGAGGTGATCAACAATGTGAAGGCCAAGATCGGGGAAATTTCCCCCGGGTTGCCCTCCAAAACACTCGACGACGGCACCGTCTCGAAGGTAACCATCGTCCCCTTTTACGACCGCACCGAACTGATCAAGGAGACATTGGGAACCCTGGAGGAGGCGCTCAGCCTTGAAATCCTGATCACCATCATCGTGGTGGTGGTGATGGTGATGAATCTTCGAACTTCTTTCCTGATCTCCGGCATGCTGCCGGTGGCGGTGCTGATGACCTTCATCGCCATGAAGCTGGGAGGAGTGGATGCCAATATCGTGGCGCTATCCGGTATCGCCATAGCGATCGGGACGATTGTGGATATGGGTATCGTACTGTCGGAAAATATGCTCCAACATATGGAACGGTCTGGGCCCGAGGAACCGCTGCTGGAGGTGATCTTCCGGGCTACCCGTGAAGTGGTGCACGCGATCATCACCGCCATCAGCACCACTATCGTCAGTTTTCTGCCGGTGTTCACCATGGTGGCTGCCGAAGGCAAGCTGTTCAAGCCGCTGGCCTACACCAAAACGTTCGCCCTGGTAGCCTCGATCATAATCGTTATCACCCTGATTCCGCCGTTCGCCCACTGGTTCTTCTCGCTGAAAATCAATCGAAGGGCTGTAAAATTAACCTGGAACGGACTGCTCGTTATAGGCGGAGGACTGCTTCTGGCGGTCATGCCGTGGGCGGGATGGGTGCTGGTGATCCTCGGGCTGATCAACGGTGGGTTCGAACTGTACGATGATCTGCACCGCCGATGGCAGGCCCCTGCCAATACCGCGGTCGTTGTGCTTGCCGTCACCTGGCTGCTGACCGACGAGTGGCTGCCATTGGGAGCGGGCATCGCTTTCATCTGGAACTTCCTTTTTGTGGGGCTGGTGATCGGCCTTACGCTGGCCTTCTTCTACGCGGTCATCCATTACTACCGCCCGCTGCTGAATTGGTGTCTGGAACACAAGGCACTCTTTCTCTCAATACCCACCATCCTGGTGGTGCTGGGATTTGTCATATGGCTGGGATTTGCCGGGGTATTCGGTTTTGTCGCAAATGGATTTGACGTTGTCGGGGTCAATATTCGCACTACTGCCCCGTGGCAGGCGGCCCAGTCCACCTTCCCGGGCCTGGGTGAGGAGTTTATGCCCCCGCTCGATGAGGGTTCATTCCTGCTGATGCCGACCACCATGCCTCATGTGGGGGTGGAGGAAGCGATGGATTATATGCAGATCATGGATATGCGTATCGCCGATATTCCCGAAGTAAAGCAGGTAGTGGGCAAGCTGGGCCGAACCGAATCGGCGCTGGATCCCGCTCCCATCTCGATGTATGAAACGCTGATC
>JAWVYR010000116.1:0-7764 GCA_033722635.1 Balneolaceae bacterium
ACAGGAAATTATTGGTCGTCCGCCCCATTGGCTTATACGTGGTGGAATAGCAGCTTTCTTGGGGATGTTGCTGCTTCTTTTTGCAGCGGCGAATACCATAGAATACCCGGAAGTTATCGAAACCAAAATTAAGCTTAAAATGGAGGGGACACCGGCTACCGTTATCTCTGAAGTGGAAGGAATACTTATTTCTTTAAATGTCGAAAACGGTTCCCATGTGAGAACCGGGCAGGTATTGGCTGAAATGAGCAGCGGTAAAGATTTGGAAACGTTGAAGGAAATAACCGCCCCGCGTTCAGGAACTCTTTTTTATGTCGGAATTATAGAGGAGGAGCAACGTATAACCGGTCACCGGGAACTATTCTATATACGCCCTGAAAACGCTTCATACTATGGTGAAATAACCATTCCGGAATCATCTTTTGGCAAGATCGAGGAAGGGCAAACGGTGTTGGTCCACTTTAACGGATATCCTTCGCAGGAATACGGTTCGGTAAAAGCCCGAATAGATTATTTCCCAAAAGTAATGACAGGAGAGGGAGTGTTCACTGCCAAGGCGAACTTTTCGAATGGTTTAGCCACCAATTATGGACACCAACTCACGCCGATAGAGGGTATGACCGGACAGGCTGAGATCATTACCAAAGAGATGAAGCTGCTAGACCGGATTTACTACAATTTGGCCGGAAATATTCGATAGAGTTAATGATATTCTCTTTTTATGCTTAACCAGAGATATAGATTGTAGAGAGTCTGAAGAGGGAGTGATCTATTCTGCTGGGTGTCTATTCTGCTAGGGATTGATCTATTTTGCTAGTGATTAATATGCTAGGGGAAGCCTACATTACATTTGCAAACTTGCATGACATTGAGAAGCAGAATAGCAGAATAGCCCATTAGCCTTGGCATTCCGGGCAGATATAGGTGCCGCGCCCGCCCACCTCGATTCGATTGATGGTTCCTCCGCATTTGGGGCATTCGGCTCCATCCTCGCGGTGTTTCAGAATCCAATGGTCGGGAAGCCCCTCGAGTCCCGTACCGGCTTCGGTCTTGGTCTCCACTACGTAATGCAGTTGCTCGTAGACCGTTTTCAGCTGATCATCGCTCAGCTCCTTGATCTTGGTTTTGGGATGGATGCCCGACTGATAGAGGATCTCCTCGGAACACTCGTTGCCGATACCGGCCATCAGTCCCTGGTCCATCAGGGTGGTTTTGATCATGCCCCGGCTGCTCCTGACCAACTCTTTGAATCGTTCGAGATCGATCTCCCCGCTCATCGCATCGGGCCCCAGCTCTTTCTGCCGGATAAACTCGTTGTGATCTTCAATGAGCTGCACTTCGCCCAGCATCCGCATGCAGTTGTAGGCCAGGTGATATCCATTATCGAATTGAAAGATCACCCGGGCGTAGTCCGGCTTCTCCTCCTCGTTTTTGTAATACACCGGATTGCCGGTCATCCCGAAATGGAGCATCAACTCCAGATGGTTGTCGGTTTGAAGAAAGAGGTATTTACCATGCTGCAGGGTGGAAATAAACTGTCGGCCTTTCAGAGTATCCAGCAGCTCGTTCCCGGTGGTGTTGTTCAGGATCCGGTCATCGGTCACCACCACCTTATCTACGGTCTGGTGAAGGGAGGTGGAATCGATATATTTTTTGAAGTTTGCCAGTTCCGGTAATTCGGGCATCGGCTCACATTTTTTGTCTGATTTCCTTTATCCTATAAACCGCGATCAATCCGATTGCATTCAACGGTCCGTGATCCGGAATGTAAACGATATGTTGCATAAAAAAAGTTACATTAACGCATCAACGGAACCGCCCAAAGCTAACGATTATAGATGACTGACAAGGCCAAAGATGTTGAAATTAAGCCGGATGTGGATCTCCGGAAGGTGACTACCGAGGAGAAGGCACGGGAAGCCGTAAAAAAACTGAGGAAAGCGCTCCGCTACCACAACTACCGCTACTATGTGAAGGATGATCCGGTGGTGTCGGATGCCGAGTATGACCAGATGATGCAGCAGCTGGAGAAGCTCGAGGAGGAATATCCCGACCTGAAGACCGAGGACTCCCCGACCCAGCAGGTGGGTGGGGAACCGATGGATGAGCTGGGCCTCGTGGAGCACCCTGAGCCGATGTTGAGTTTAAAATCAGTTTCCGGTGAGGAGGAGTTGAGAAATTTTGATGAGACCTGCAGAAAGGAGCTGGACCTGGAAACGGTCACCTACTGTTGTGAACCGAAGTATGACGGCCTGGCGGTGGAGCTGATCTACCGGGAGGGCAAGCTGGTTCAGGCCAGCACCCGGGGTGACGGGGAGACGGGGGAGGATATCACCGCCAATGTTAGAACGATCAGGGAGGTGCCGCTTCGGCTGGTCGACAGGGGGGAGGTGCCTGTTCCCGAAGAGCTGATCGTTCGTGCTGAGGTATTCATGCGCATCGATGGATTCAAGGAGCTGAATCGCCGCCGTGAGGAGGAGGATGAAAAAACATTCGCCAATCCCCGCAACGCTGCTGCCGGATCCCTGCGCCAGTTGGATCCGTCGGTGACGGCTGACCGTCCGCTGCATATCTATTTCTACCAGATTGCCCGTGCCCGCGATCTCGGGTTCGAAACGCAGTGCGAAACCTTTGACGCCTTGGCTGGCTGGGGACTCAAGGTGAACCGGGAGCTGAACAAACAGGTGAAGGGGATCGATGCGGTGCAGGAACTGTTTGAGGAGTTCCGGGAGATGCGCGAGGAGCTGCCGTATGAGATCGACGGGATGGTGTGCAAAGTGGACCGCTTCGAGGACCAGGACGAGATGGGCTTCCGGACCAACAACCCGCGCTGGGCGATAGCCTACAAATTTCCACCCAAGCGGGGTACCAGTACCATCAAGTCGATCGAGGTGCAGGTGGGCCGCACCGGCCAGCTTACCCCGATCGCCGTGCTGGAGCCGGTCCATATCGGGGGCGTGGAAGTGACCCGGGCCTCCCTGCATAACCAGAGCGAGATCGACAAGAAGGATATCCGGGTCGGGGATACCGTACTGGTGGAGCGTGCAGGCGATGTGATACCGCAGGTGGTCAAACCGATCAAGGATCAGCGCGACGGCTCAGAGGAGAAGTTCAAGCTGCCCGATCAATGCCCGGTTTGCGGATCGAACGTGGTGATGAGTGACGACAAGAAGCAGGCCCACTGCACCAATATTCAATGTCCTGCGCAATTGAGAGAGCGGGTAAAACATTTCGTCTCGAAATACGGGATGGATATCGAGGGTCTCGGTGACCGAAGGGTACGGGGATTGCTCGAACGGAAGATTGTAACCCGTATTTCGGATCTGTATTACCTGGAGGAGGAGCAGCTGAGGGAGCTGGATGATATTGCGGAGAAGTCGGCCAACAACCTGCTGGAGGAGATTGAGAAGAGTAAAGATGTCACGTTAAACCGCTTCCTGTTTGCCCTGGGAATTCCCCATGTGGGACAGCATATCGCAAGGGTGTTGGCTGAAAATTTTGAGACACTGAAGGATCTCGGAGAAGCAGGGGTGGAAGAACTGCAACATATCCATGAGATCGGTCCGGAGGTGGCCCGGGCAGTGGAGACATTCTTCTCCGACGATGAAAACCTGGAAGATATCGAACGGATGGAAGAGGCCGGACTGGAGATCGAAAATCCACATGCTAAAGAAGGGGAACAGCCGCTGGAGGGACTGAAATTTGTGTTCACCGGCAATCTCGAGAAGTGGACCCGCGACGAGGTCAAGGAGCTTGTCGAGCGGCTGGGGGCGAGGGCCACCTCCAGCGTCAGCGGCAACACCGATTATGTGGTGGCCGGACCCGGCGCCGGCTCCAAACGGGAGGAAGCCGAAGAGCGGGATATACCGGTCATGGATGAGGAGGAGTTCATCAGCTTTCTGAAGGATAAGGGGGTATCTTAGAACGTGAAACGTGAAACGTGAAACGTGAAAAGTGAAATGTCAAACGTCAAACATTGTCAATTGTCATTCTCCATTCCCCGATCCCTAATCCCTAATTCTTAATTCTTAATTTAAAAATGCTACCTACCGTCACACGTTTCACCTTTCACATTTCACGTTTGTACACTGTTCACAATCGCACACCGGGTGTTTGGCAGCGAACAAAATGAAAGAGAAATCCCCTCCTCGTTGTTATTAAACCCTTTATTTCAATTTGGTATGGTTGTTGGATAACTATTTTCAGTGGATAGTTACCGGTTGAAGGTGAAAAAAAACGATTTCACCCATAACGAATAACCAATAATCAATAACCTCCGGACCTGTGCTGAAAAATTACCTTAAAATCGCTTTTCGCAACATCTGGAAACGAAAAGGGTATTCCCTGATCAATATTACCGGACTGAGTATTGGCATTGCGGTTGCCATTCTTATTACACTGTATGCCGTGAACGAGCTTACCTACGACCAGTTCCATGAAAATGCCGATGATATTTATATGGTATATAAGGAACGCATTACCCCTACCGGTACGCAGGATACATACGATACCTGGGTACCGCTGAAAATGGAGATGGAGAAAACATTTCCCGGTGTGAAACGCGCAGCCCGCACATTCAACCAGAATGTATGGATGGAGACGGGCACGAAAAAATTTCAGGAAATTGTGACCTATACTGATCCGGAATTATTTGAAATGCTTTCCCTGCCCCTGGCCCTTGGAAACACGGATAATCCTTTTCCCGCGCTGCAGTCAATCGTTATTTCGAAGGAAATAGCAAAGAAATATTTTGGAGACGAAGATCCCCTGGGTAAGGTATTTAGATTGGCCTATGTTCGGGATTATGTGGTGAGCGGTGTCATGGAGGAGATACCTCAAAACAGCTCTTTCCAAATCGATATGGCAGTTCAGCTGGAAAGTGCAGGTGGATATGAGGATGTTAAAGAGAACTGGAGATCATCATTTCTGAATACCTACATACAGCTGCGAGAAGGATATTCTGCCGAGGAACTGACCGAACAATTCCCCTCCTTCATAGCAAAAATATGGGATCAGGAAACGGCCGATCGCACCAACTTCAAACTGCTGCCCCTTACCGAGATGTACGACCGGTTCAATAACAGCGACCGGTATGCCTATATACTGCTGGCTATCGCACTTGCGGTTATGGTTATCGCGGGAATCAATTTTATGAATATGGCAACGGCACGCTCATTGGAACGAGTCCGGGAGGTCGGAATGCGAAAAGCGCTTGGCGGCCAGCGCCATCAGCTTGTACTGCAGTTTCTCGGTGAATCGGTATTTGTCACTTTCATCGCGTTAATCATAGGTATCGGCCTGGCTGAAACCCTGCTGCCGATGTTCAATAAACTGTATAACCTGGAACTTTCACTTAATCTGATTGAGAATGGCAGGGCCATGCTTGCACTCATGGGAGCCGGCATTTTCATTGGCCTGATCGCAGGTAGTTATCCCGCTTTTTATCTTTCCCGCTTCAGCTCAACTGAAGTATTGAGAGGTCAGATCGACAATAAACCCGGCGGATTTAATCTGAGGCGGGTATTGGTAACCGTTCAGTTTGCCGTAACCATTGTCATTATAATCAGTACGCTGATCATGAGAAATCAGGTGCAGTTCATGAAGTCAAGTGACCTGGGTTTTCAACAGGAAAATATACTCGCCATTCCGGTCAGCGCCTCTGATTTCGAAGATGAAGAAATGGCAGCCAAACAACTGGCAACCTTTAAATCAGAATTGGTTCGCAAACAGGATGTTGCCGCAGTGGCTTCATCCAGGGCCCTGCCCGGTCAACGATTCAGCTTCAATTCCTTTACCTTTGCACGGCCTGAGGGGTGGTCCGATGAAAATCCGCTGCGAATGCGCTTCACCCACGTAGATCATCATTTTTTTGAGATCTATGGCATCAAACTGAGCCAGGGAAGAAATTTCAGGGAAGGATCCCAGCAGGATATGGAGGAGCATGTGATCGTAAACCGGGCTGCCGTGGAGGAGTTCGGATGGGAATCGGCGGAAGGAAAAGTGATATCGCTTGGCAGCTCAGGGGATCGCACCGTGACGGTAATCGGAACAGTAGATAACTATCACTACCAGTCCCTTCAAAACGAGGTGGACCCGGTGATCCATTTTTATCGACCCCCGGACCATGATGTTCACAACTTCATCAGTATAAAAGTCAATTCCACAAATCTGCCGGCTACGTTGAATTCACTTGAAAAGCAGTGGGCCGATTTGGTGGACGCATCCATGCCGATGAACTACTTCTTTGTGGATGAAAATTTCAACCAGCTTTACCAGACTCAGGACCGGCTGATTACGGTAGCAGGGGCCTTTTCAATCGTGGCGATCCTGATCGCCGGACTGGGACTGCTGGGGCTTGCCTCGCTGATGGTTGCACACCGAACCAAAGAGATCGGCATCCGAAAAGTACTGGGTGCTTCGGTATCCAGAATTATCTATTTGGTCACCCGGGAATATATGTGGCTGGTCGTTGCGGGATTCGTTATTGCAGGGCCCCTGGCCTATTGGCTTATGAACGGGTGGCTGAGTGATTTTGCCTACCGAATCCAGATCGGATGGACCACCTTCCTGGCCAGTGGAGCATTGGCTTTCGCAGTGGCGCTGGTGACGGTGAGTCTTCAGGCGATAAAAGCGGCCCGGATGAATCCGGTGGACAGTCTGCGGGATGAATGATGAAACGCAAAACGTCAAATGTGCCGATGGACGAACAGGCGTAAAAAGTGACCGTAGACAGAAGACCGGTGATACGGTAATCCTTCAACCGTCAACGGTCTATACAAATTTGTAATCACAATCAACGGTCAAAGCGGTCAGCCAATACTGATAGCTGAAAGCCGATGACTGAATGCTAAAAACCATGATCAAAAACTATTTCAAAATCGCTCTCCGAACGGTCAAACGTAATTCAATCTACAGCATCATCAGCGTACTGGGGCTGGCGATCGGGATCACCGGGGCGTCGTTGCTCTACCTCTATATTGATAATGAATTGAGCTATGATGCATTTCACGAGGAATCGGATCGAATATACCGCATCGTTGAGATCTCGGAGAGTGCTGAACGGGGTACCCGTTATTTTGGGCAGACAGCGCCGATACTGGGTTCCACTCTTGAAGAGCAGTATCCTGAAATCGATGAGATGGTCAGGGTCTACAAGCCCCGGGGACACATCGATATGCTTTGGAAAGGCGAACGGATTCATGAGCGAAATTACCTGATTACCGACTCCGATTTTTTTGCCGTGTTCGATTTTGAATTTTTGAGCGGTAACAGCGTCGATCCCCTCTCCCGGCCGAATACCGCCGTTATTACAGAACGAAAAGCCAGGGAGCTGTTCGGCGAGGAAAATCCGATCGGCAAGGTACTGCCTGTCAACGGTATGGAACCGGTCGAAATCACGGGTGTGATTGAGAATATACCCGATAACTCGCATCTCCAATTTGATATCTTGCTGTCCAGAAGAAATTCTGTGTTCAACTGGGAAGATTACCTGAATAACTGGGAAGCCTATGGCGCCTTCACCTATGTAATGCTTACGGAATCAGCCGATCTGAATACCTTTAAGGACAAGATCGATTCATATATAAATGAGCAACAGGCCAATAATGATAACGCCAGGAATTTTTACCTTCAGCCGATCACCGATATTTACCTCAATTCCGGGGATATCGAATTTGGGATCGCTGAAGAGCACGGCAATATATTTTATATCTATATATTCTCCGCTATCGGTATATTTTTGCTGCTCATAGCCGGAATTAACTA
>JAWVYR010000117.1:0-7725 GCA_033722635.1 Balneolaceae bacterium
CTCCAGCAACAGGTTGTGCCGGTGCTGCAGCTCCTGACTCCAGTCGGGTACCTTGAAAAAGAGGTAAACCAGCACATCCAGTGAGTGGGAACCATACTCGTGAAAGCTCACTTCATAGAAATCCTGCCGTATATGCGGATGTCCCTTGATGATCGCCTTGATCCCCTCCACGAAGGCCTCCATCTGATGTGGAGTGGTGTCGTAGGTAAGGTTGAGGGTCATCTTCAGGCGGCGGTATTCACGCAACCCCAGGTTATCGATCTCGCTGTTGGCCAGCGAGGAGTTGGGCACGCTGATCAGGGAGCTGTAGAGGGTTCTCACTCGCGTCGACCGGAAACCGACCTCTTCAACTACGCCCTCGACGTTGGAGGTTTTGATATAGTCGCCCACCTGGAACGGCTTATCCATGAAGATCGTCAGCGATCCGAAGAAGTTGGCCAGGGAATCCCGCGCTGCCAGGGCAAAGGCCAGCCCTCCGAGGCCCAGACCGGCCAGCAGTGATGTCACATTGATCCCATGGTTCTGAAGTACAAATATCACGCCGATCACCACTACAAATATCTTCAGCGTTTTGCGCAGCAGCGGCACCAGCTGATCGTCGAGCTTGCTTTCGGTTTTGGTAGTGACTTGTGCAAGGTAGGCCGAGAGCACATTGATAAGGTTGTAGAAGAGCCAAATGAAGCTGGCCGAGACAGCGACCTCCAGGGTGTTTGATAGATAGTAGTTGACCGTTACCGTCAGCATCAGGTTGGTGTAGGTGGCCAGGTAGAAGATCATCAGAAACAGAAAGCTGACCGGTTTCTCGATCTCACCGATCAGCTGATCATCCCACTGCGTGGAGGTGCGGTTGATCAGCCGCCGTGCGTAGGTATTCAGCAAGTATTCGAACAACTTGCGCAACAGCAGTCCCAGCAACAGCCAGATGAATACCGCGATATACTGCCAGTACTTCAGCCCCATCCATTTTTGGTGCAGCACGTTAGGTAGCTGGTCCACGACCAGCACTACAAAGGGGGAAAAGGTTTCCCGGTACAGCTCCGGAATCTCGTCGATCGAGGAAGCGGCAAATACCCACCGGTTTTCATCTTTGGTCAGGTAAATTTCGGGTAAACCGGGAAACAGGATATACTGATGCATACCCGACAGGGAGTCAACATAATTGGGATTGTTGGGAATAGCATCGTAATTTACGACCAGTCCCCTGGCATCCAGGACGGCCCGTAAATTTCGGGCCAGCTCGATCCGCTTTTCCCTGGAGGCGTTACCGGCCAGCGTCATGGTTTTGACAACCAGATCAAACCGCTCATGACCTTCCTGCTGCCAGTGCAAAAAAGTATGGACTGCTCGTCGCGGTGTCGACAGCAGTTTTTCAGGAATCTGTTCCTGTTGTTGAATTGACAGTTCCTGCGCCGACATGGTTGCCGAAATCATGCCGAAGGCAACAATGAGTAGCGAAAACCGTAGTGTATGTCTGAATTTCATAATGCATTTCGTTCTGGTTAATATTGACCTGTGATCCTTGTGGAAGCGTTTATCCGAACGGTACGCTGTACAGGTGAATGCGCTGACCGGTTCCCGTGAATTTAAGCAAATTGAATTTCTAAATGTTAGAATCACCCTGGTAATTTAAGCGCATAGATGGGGCAACGACTGTCATATTGGATATTCCTTGGAGCGATTGGTTTTGCCTCCTTCTTTCTGCTGCGTCCCAATGTGGATTTTAATGCCCGGGCTCCGATTGAGGAGAGCCGGTCGACCATCGAAGGGATGACCGAAAAGCTCGCCGGCGAGCTGGGCTTTTCGGTTGATTCCCTCCATATGCTCACGCTGCGTACCCAGCACCTGAAGTACGCCGAGTCGGCGATGGACTCCCTCGGCACCTCATCCTTGCCGCAACTTCATGAAAAGGATCTGTTTCTGAACGGATGGCAGGTGCTTATCGGATCCCGGGTGGAGGAGGGGCCCGGCATTATTACCGGCGCTGCCGACCTCTATGAGAAAAGCGGAAAGATTCAAATTCGGTATGACAGGGATAGTGATGTGCGGCGTTTCACCACCAACCCCGCGGCCTTCAATCCCACATTTGTGGCGGGAGATTCGCTGGCCTCCATCGCATCCCGGATCGTTTCTGATATTTTCGGGTATGATCTCCAGCAATATTCGCTAAAGAATGTGGAGATCAGGGATACCCTGGTAGCTCCGGGCAACAACGGCTTGCCGAATCGCCCGCTCGATTTCACCGATACCCGGGTAGGAAACCATCTGCTGTTCCGCTGGGAGAAGCAGAACCCTCAGCTGGACGGCCCCCATTCATTGAATTTGGAAATTCAGCCGATTATCCGCGAACTACAGCTGCCGGTGGGACCCCAGATTAAATATGGAGTGTCGGTTATCGATTTCAAGGCCCTGGATGTGAATGAGCCGCCGGTGCTCTCCAAACGTTACGATATTCAGAATCTGACCTATATACTCTCCTTCCTCTCACTGGCAATCCTGGTGCTGCTCACCTTCTACCTTGGGATCAGGTATATCAATGAGGGGCAGGTTGAGTGGAAGCGGGTGCTGCTGCTTTTGGCTGCCGTGATGCTGGGTATTTTTGGATGGAGGGCGATATTTATGGTCAATACTTTCAACCCTTTTCTGAGCGAAGGGGCGGTGTTATCGATGATGGTTAACCACCTGCTGATCGGATTGTTATGCGGTTTATATGCCGCGATGGCCTATATCGGATGGGAAGCACTGGCCCGCAAGCAGAACCAGGACCAGCTTCACCTGATCGATGCATTCTGGAGGAAACGCATCTTCTTTCATGAAACGGGTGAGGGTATGCTCCGCGGTTATGCCATGGGGGGTACGGCACTCGGCCTGCTGGCGGCGGGGCTCTACCTCACCGGTGGCTACTACTACCAGTTCGACAGCCAGTTTGGATTCACCGAACCTAGCCTTGAACCCAAACTGGTCACCATCAATATATCAGCTCTCACCACCGTCATCCTGGTTTCGCTGGGCCATGTCGGTGCGGTACTGAGCTTTCTGAAGCAGAAGATCAAGAGCTCATGGATCTACTACCCGACAGCTGTATTGCTGACCGGCTTTTTGTTTGCTGGCTCCGCAAAACTGTTTGATATACAGGCACCGGTGTGGGTGGTATACGGACTGTTCACGCTGTTGACACCCGTAATCGTAATCACTTTTGAAAAGGCCGGGCTGTTCTCCTTCTTTACCGGCTGGTGGGTGTTGATGGTAGTTATTCTCACCACTCCTTATATGGGATCCTCGAGTATCGAAATCGCCTATATCAGCTGGGTACAGGGATTGCTGTTGCTTATTCCGCTGGCCTTTGCCGTAGTCGCTTACCGCTACGGCGGGTCGGTTTCGGAGCTTGGCAGCTATACCCCGGAATACCAGGAACGGCTGGCCAATCATCTCCGGGTTGAAAAGGAGATCGAGATCGCACGGGAGAGCCAGTTCAAGCTGATGCCGCTCAAACCCCCGTCGGTACCGGGCGTGGACCTGTATGGTTTTTTCCTCCCCTCTTTTGAAGTGGGCGGCGATTATTTCGATTACGTGATCAACCGCAACGGCAGGGAGGAACCCGAGGCGATAACGATGACGATCGCTGATGTGTCCGGCAAGGCGATGAAAGCGGCGATGCATGCGGTGTTCACCAGTGGCCTGCTGCTGTCGCGCCTTCACCGCGACCACCCCGCCTCCATACTCCGGGAGGTCGCGCCCACGCTCTACTACCGGACCGATCCCAAAACATTCATTACCTGTATCATAGCCCAGTACAATTTGTCAACCAAGGCGATGACGATCGCCAATGCCGGGCACTGCTTGCCGATCCTGAAGCGAAACGGCGCGGCTGAATTTATCAGAACCCCGGAACCGAAATATCCGTTGGGTATCATGCAGGAGGTTCAATACAATTCGATGGAGACCACGGTGGCGCAGAATGATTTTGTACTGTTCTATTCGGACGGGCTGCCGGAAGCGGTAAATCCCGAAGGGAAGCGTTTCGGATATGAGAATCTTATTGGTCTGGTCGAGGAGCTGGATACCGATCAGAAAACAAGTCAGGAAATTGCGATGGAGATCAAGCGAAGGGTGCAGAAATTCAGTGATTACCAGCTCGCCGACGATACAACCATCATATGCCTGAAAGTGTGAAAGAATGTACGATATATCGATTTAATAAAAACAACAACGTAACCTATCCTTATGGCTAATCAACCTTTTGAAGACATGAACATACCTCCACAGGTCAAGAGCCTCACCAAGAACCTGAGGTTCATCGTCCTGGGAGTATTTTTTGTCATCCTGCTTATCACATCGATCTTTACGGTGGACCCCGAGGAGGTGGGGGTGATCCTCCGCTTCGGTGAGTTCACCCGTACCGCCGAACCCGGGCTGCACTTCAAGGTGCCGTTTGCCGAGACCGTGGAGATGGTGCCTGTGGAACGGCAGCTCAAGCAGGAGTTCGGCTACCGGACCACCAAGGCGGGTGTACAGACCACCTACCAGAAAGCCGGATATTCCGATGAATCCCTGATGCTGACGGGCGACCTGAACCTGGCCGATGTGGAGTGGGTGGTTCAGTACCGCGTTCAGGATCCTTATAACTTCCTGTTTAAGATTCGCAATCCCGACCAGACGCTGCGTGACATATCGGAGGCCGCCATGCGGCAGATCGTGGGCGACCGCACCGTCAACGAAGTGCTTACGGTGGGCCGGGCCGAGATCACCGGCCGTGCGGAGATCCTGATCCAGCAGATATGCGATGAATATGAATCGGGAATAAAGGTGGAGCAGGTGGTGCTGCAGGATATCAATCCTCCCGATCCGGTGAAGCCCTCCTTCAACGAGGTAAATGAGGCACAGCAGCAGCGCGAGACCCTGATCAACGAAGCCAAATCGGCCTACAACCGGGTGATCCCGAAGGCCCGCGGACAGGCCGAGGAGACGATCCAGAAAGCGGAGGGCTATGCGATCGACCGCACCAACAGGGCCCAGGGAGAAGCGGCGCGCTTCAACAATCTCTATACCGAATATGCAAAAGCGCCCGAGGTCACCAAGCTGCGGCTCTATCTCGAAACGCTCGAGAACATCCTTCCCCGTATCGGCACCAAGCTGATTACCGATGAGAACGGCAGCAACGTGTTGCCGCTTTTGCAGCTGCAGCAGGAGGGAGTCAAGATTCAGAATCCATCAAATTCAAATCAATAGGAAGGGAATTCAATGAAGAAATTTAAAGGAATTACACTCGTAGTTATAGCGGCTGTCGCAGTGCTCATCATGCTGGACGGCTTTTATGTGGTCGGGGAAACCGAACAGGTAATCATCACACAGTTCGGGAAGCCGGTAGGGGGTGCCGTGGTCAAACCCGGTCTCAAGTTTAAAATCCCCTTCATTCAAAAATCCAACTATTTCGACAAACGCTACCTGGAGTGGGATGGAGATCGCAACCAGGTACCCACCAAGGATAAAAAGTTTATCTTCGTGGATACCTATGCCCGGTGGCAGATCACCGATCCACTTCAGTTTTTTATCCGCCTACGGGATGAACGCGGTGCACAATCGCGGCTGGATGACATCCTGGATGGGGAAACTCGTAATGCCATCGCCAGCCATGACCTGGTGGAGGTGGTGCGTTCCACCAACCGAGAACCGATTAGCGAGGGCATCATCTCGGAGGTTATCGAGGATTCGCTCGAGCAGATTTCGGTCGGGCGCGACTCGATCCAGATCAAGGTGCAGAGGCTGGCCAACGAACGGGCTAAAGACCTCGGCATCGCCATCCTCGATTTTCGATTCAAGCGTATTAACTATGTGGAAGAGGTTCGCAAGCGGGTATACGACCGGATGATCAGTGAGCGTCAGCGAATCGCCGAGAAGTTCCGCTCGGAAGGGCAGGGTGAAGCAGCCCGTATCAACGGCGAGCGCGAGCGTGAACTCAAGTCGATACAGTCGGAGGCGTTTCGCCAGGCGGAGGAGATCCGGGGTCGCGCGGATGCGGAGGCCACGGCGATCTATGCCGACGCATACGACCGATCGCAGGCGACAAGAGATCTGTACAAGTTCCTGCGGACGATGGAATCCTATGACAAATCGTTCGACAGCAACACTTCGGTCATTCTATCGACCGACAGCGATTTTTACAGATACCTGATGCGGATCAACGAGTAGATCGGGCGGTTCGGGGCCGGGGATACGAATCTCCCCGGACTCAACCCCATCTGTTCAGCGTATCATAAACGATTTCCCGGCTGTTGCGGGTATTCACTTTCGCTCCCAGCTTCATCAGCAGGGAATAGAGTCCCAGGTGCATCCGAGCACTGTAGAGGAAATGTCTGGATCCCCTCGGTTCATTCAGGATCGGGGGCTGCTTGGCAAAGCGATTGAGTTTTTCACGGTACGCGGGGTCGCCGAAATGGAAGGTCTCTGTCCGGTAGGGCTCTGCGAAGGCATTGCCGTAGTTTCGGCAGAAACGGAAAAAACGATTCTCCTTGTCGGCATCGGAAGGATCGCTCCTGACGATATCCAGTTCCCGGTACAGTTCGCGAATCGATTCCTCGTCACCTTCGATATGGATCGGAAGAAGCTGTAGGTACTTCCTGGTGAAATCGGGGGGAAAACTTTTTACGCATCCAAAGTCGATCACGCCCAGCGCGCCCTCCTCGGTGAAGAGAAAGTTGCCTGGATGGGTATCGGCATGAAAGAGGTCGCCTTGCTGCACCTGCTTGTGAAAAAAGTCCCACAGCAGTTGGCCGAAATGATTTCTCTTTTCCAGGGAGGGATCCGCCTTCAAAAACTCTTTCAGGTGCGTACCCTCAATAAAGGTCATGGTCAGCACTTTGTCGGTTGAATGATCCTCGATCCATTCCGGCATCAGATAGCGACCGTTTGAAAACTGCCTCCGGAAGTGCTCGATATAGCGGCCTTCGGCTCCGTAATCGGTTTCCTCCATCAGGGTCGACTCCACTTCATCGAAATATTCGTCAAGGTCGGCACTTCGCTTGATCATCCTGCCGAAAAGCATTTTAGCCAGGCCAAGGTCCGATTGTATGGTATCGCGCACGCCCGGATACTGTATCTTGACGGCGACTTCCCGCCCGTCCCGGAGTTTCGCCCGGTGAACCTGGCCGATCGATGCGGCGGCATAGGCTTCGGTGGAAAAGGAATCGAAGAGCTCCTCGGGGTATCTTCCCAGCTCTTTCTTGATAATCGTTCGGGTCAGGGCCTTGTTGATGGGAGGCACGCTGTACTGTGCTTCACCCATCACTTCAGTGAACTCGGCAGGGAGCAGTCCCTGGTCCATACTCATCGACTGGGCGATCTTGAGTGCGGTGCCGCGCAGCTTTGTAAACTGATCGAAGACCTGCCGGGCGTTTTCCGTGTGGAAGCGGGAGCGCTCCCCGCGGTCGCCGCCATTGCCCGCCGTACGTTTCAGGTAGCGCTTCGCATAGTTGGTGCCCAGCTTCAAGCCGGTCTTGGCAAATATCTTGCCGCGTTCAAATTTGGAAGAGGGGAAATCGTCGCTCATCTGCTGTCTGCTTCGATGGTTGAGGTAAACTTTTTCAGAAAAGGTGCATGCCGGGTGATAACGCCCCTGTGGGTAATAAATTTGACCAGATCGATGCCCTTGTCCAGTATCGCACTGTAGAGCAGTTCCTGGATAAAGGAGGTAAATTTGTCGGTGAACGCCATCGTCATCTCCTTGCCCTC
>JAWVYR010000118.1:0-7705 GCA_033722635.1 Balneolaceae bacterium
CCACATCCTGCACGTCGAACAGAATCAGATCCACCTGCTCCAGCATGCCGGCATTCGGCTTCCTGACTTTGCCGTAGAGCGAATAGACCGGAAGCCCGGTGGCCCTGTCGATGCCGCCCTCGATCGTCTCTCCCGCTCCGAAATCTCCCCGAATGCCGTGCTCCGGGGCAAACAGTGCAACCACATCGATGCCTCTGCTCAACAGAGTATCGACCATATGCACGTCATCAACCCTGGCAGTAGGATTCATCACCAGTCCCACTCGGCGGCCCTGCAGTCGATCCAGATAGTTGTCGAGCAACACTTTCGCCCCCACTTTTACAGGTTCTGAACCTGCAAGGGAATCCGACTTCCTATGAGTGCAGCCTGTCAGCACAGATAGCAGAAGTAGACCCCAGAGACAATCTCTCAGCAATCGGTACATGGAACAATTTACAGGTTGATGGGGATGGTCAGGCTTTGTTGGCAACAACGTCAGCTTCGGAAAAGAAGTAAGCTGCTTCCTTTTTGCCGTTTTCAACCGAGTCGGAACCGTGCACGATATTTTCGCCGATGCTGTCGGCATAATCAGCCCTGATGGTTCCCTCGTCGGCCTCTGCGGGATTGGTCGCTCCGATAACGGCGCGAAAATCCTCTACCGCATTTTGTTTTTCAAGGATCATCGGCACACAGGGGCCGCTGCTCATAAATTCGCACAGCTCCTCATAGAAAGGCTTGCCTTTGTGCACCTCGTAGAACCCGCCGGCCGTATCTTTGGTGAGGCGGGTCATCTTCATGGCAACAATGGTGAATCCGGCTTCCTGAATGCGTTTTGTGACTTCCCCGATCAGTTCCTTTCGCACACAATCGGGTTTTAAAATAGCTAATGTTCGTTCCCTGGACATGGGTGGTTCGATTCAGTTTTTTGTAACAATTATTGTTAAAACACTCTTTTTTAGTGAAGGACGAAGAATATAAGGCATACGCAGCAAATACACGAAGAATAAAATACGGGCTTTTCCGCCGCTCTGAACTTCCATGAACAACAAGATTCAACATTATCACTGGCATTGGCAGCTCTCATCGACGCCTGAGCAGCTCTGGCCGCATCTGACTGATATAGATCGCCTCAACAGGGCACTCAAGCGTCCGCCGGTGTATAAGTCCGACGTTCAGGAAGACGCCGATTCGGCTTATCCGCAGTTCTCCTACGACCGTATCAACAACTTTGATGCCTGGGAGGAGGAGCCGTTTCAATGGGAGTATCCATACCGCTACAGCGTGAGACGCCGTTATCTGAACGGCGCATACCGGGAAATGACGATACGGGTCGATCTCACTCCCAACGCAGAGGGAACGCTGATCAGCTACCAGATATGGGTATCTCCGAGAAATATCTATTCCCGGATAGCAACAACATTCAGGCTGGGCATCCGGTACCGAAATCGACTTAAGTCGGTTCTGAAGCAGATCGATTATCTGGCCGCCCACAACCTGGCCACCTACCCTTCAAACAACGGGCAGTATCTGAGCCGGGCCAACAAAAAGAAAATCAAGGCAATTCACGACCGCTTGATAGAAAATACGGGAGACATGGAGGCGGTGAATCGGCTGGTCGAATACCTGGGCAGCGCGGACGACGCTGATCTTCGAAATCTGAACCCCAACATTCTGGCCACCCAATGGAATCTCTCCCGAAAGCGGCTGATAGAAGTTTTTTTCTATGCTGTCAAATCGGGCTTATTGAACTTCAACTGGGAACTCTACTGCCCGGATTGCCGAACCGTACAAAAAAACTGTATTACACTTAGTGAAATCCACGAGCCGATCCACTGCAATGATTGTGATAAAGAGTTTTACATCAATTTCGACCGTTCACTGCAGCTGAGTTTCCGGCCGGACCCCTCCATCAGGAAAATTTCGGATGCCCGGTACAGTTTTACCGGCCCCCAGACCCGGCCTCACATCGTTGTCCGGCAGTTCCTGAAAGTGGGAGAGAAACGGTACCTGAAGACCAATTTGCCGGAAGGTACCTATCAGCTGCGAGCCAGCAACCTGGAGGGCCGTATTACGGTTCATGTGACTGACGACGCGGAATCAAACGTCTCGATTACAATGACCGATGAAAAGCTGAACAACCCTTCGGTTGACCTTTTTGTTGAACCCAACCTGGTTATTGAAAACCGGAGTTCCAGCGAACAGATCATCACGCTGGAGAATATCGAATGGGATACCAAAACCGTCACAGCGGCGGAGGCCACCTCCCTCCAGCTTTTCCGGGATCTGTTTGAAAATGAAGTGATCAACAAGGGGGAGAAGATATCGGTTAAGAACCTGACCCTGATGTTTACCGATCTGCTCGATTCCACCGGCATGTATCAAAAAGAGGGAGATCAGCAAGCGGTCGGACGGGTAATCGAACATTTTGAGGTGCTGCAGGAGGTGGTGGCCCGGGAAAACGGGGCGATCGTGAAGACCATAGGCGACTCCATCATGGCGGTATTCAGCAGTCCGCTGCACGCCGTCAAAGCATTTGTAAAGGCACGACGGGTTATCGCCGAAGATACCCGGTTCCGAAACTCCCTGAAACTCAAGGCCGGCATTCACACCGGTAAATGTGTGGCCGTCAACCTCAACAACAAGATCGATTATTTCGGCTCGATGGTAAATATCGCTTCCCGCCTGGTCGAGTTTGCGGAAGAGAATGAGTGCGTTCTCTCCGAAAACGTCTCGAGAAGTAAAGAGGTGGCTGACTATCTCTCATCGGGCGACTGGGGATGTACAGTCGAAGATATCAACGCCCACCTGAAAGGATTCAATTACCGTTTTTTCAGAGTCAAAAGAATCACTACCGCTCACTCCCCCCTGCGCCTGGTGATCTGATCCCGAAAAGGAACAGTCCTCCCGACCGTTACCCTGTATACTTCCCCTCTCCCGCGGAGTAATGGATCGATTCAGGATTTATTACTGTCAGAATGTTAAGTTTCAGCCGTTGCGCTACATTCTTAATCCTTGACCAAATCCACGCTATGAAAAGCTACAAAGACAGCGATCCTCCAATCGCCCACTTTACCAAACCGATGCAGAAAAAAAAGAACATTGCACTGATCGCCCACGATCACCGCAAAATGGATCTGCTGGATTGGTGCGAGTACAATTCGGAACTGCTCTCCAAACACAATCTGTACGGAACCGGTACGACCGGTGGACTGATCGCGGATAAGCTGGATTTGGAGGTGAAACGCTTCAAAAGCGGTCCGCTGGGCGGCGATCTTCAGATCGGCGCATCTATTGCCGATTACAAAATTGATCTCATGATTTTCTTCTGGGATCCGCTGCAGGCCCAGCCTCATGACGTGGATGTAAAGGCATTGCTGCGTATCGCAGTCCTCTACAACATCCCCGTGGCCTGTAACCGTACCTCCGCTGATTTTATGATCTCTTCCCCGATAATGAATGAAACCTACGAGCGATTCATTGTGGACTATAGCAAGCGGTTCACAAAAGACTATAAACCTAAGCCCGATTGATTGTGTCTTCGAATCGACTTGAGGAGACAAAAAGTCCCTACCTGCTTCAACACGCCGACAATCCGGTGGATTGGTACCCGTGGGAAGTAGAGGCTTTCGAAAAAGCCCGGAAAGAGGATAAACCGGTGTTTCTCTCCATCGGGTACGCGACCTGCCACTGGTGCCATGTGATGGCTCACGAGTCGTTCGAAGACCCGGAGGTGGCCGAGCTGCTCAATAATGCCTTTGTAAATATCAAGGTGGACCGTGAAGAGCGGCCCGATATCGACAACACCTATATGACGGTGTGCCAGATGTTGAGCGGTCGCGGTGGCTGGCCCCTGTCGATCTTTATGACGCCCGATAAGAAACCATTCTATGCCGCCACCTACATTCCCAAGAGAGGTCGTTTCGGCCGTCCCGGTCTGATGGAATTGGTTCCTCGTTTGAAGGAGCTGTGGGAGGAAGACCGCGAAAAAATCTATGACTCCGCCGGGGAGATCGCTTCGGCTTTTCAGCAGAGCCTTGAAACCGATACCGGGGAATCGCTGGATGAGTCTGTACTAAATGACGCTTACCAAGCTTTTTTCGGACAGTTCGATTCGGAAAACGGCGGGTTCGGGAGTGCCCCTAAATTTCCAAGCGCCCATAATCTGGTATTCCTGTTGCGATACGGCCGGCTGTACGGCCAGGAGGATGCGGTGGCGATGGTTGAGAAGACGTTGACCCGGCTGCGGCTGGGCGGCATATTCGACCAGGTGGGATATGGATTCCACCGCTACTCCACCGATGCCCGGTGGCTGGTCCCTCATTTTGAAAAGATGTTGTATGACCAGGCGATGCTGTTGAATGCCTATTGTGAGGCCTGGCAGGCAACCAAAAATCCCCTGTTCAGGCAAACTGCGGAAGAGATCGTGGAATATGTTGCGCGAGACCTACGGTCGGACCGTGGAGGATTCTACTCTGCCGAAGATGCCGACACCGAGGGCGAGGAAGGCAAATTCTATGTCTGGGATATCGACGAAATAAGAATCACCCTGGATGAAGAGGAAGCTGAGCTTGCTGCCGAAGTTTATAATCTCAAGGAGGAAGGCAATTACCGCGAGGAGGCGGGCGGCGGACTGACCGGCAAGAATATTCTACACTTGGAACAAACCCTCAGCAGGCTCGCGGAAAAACATGATCTCAGCGCAAAACAGTTTAAAGCGAAACTGGCACTGATCAACGAGAAGTTGCTGAAGCAGCGAAGCAAACGGGAGCGGCCGCTGCTGGATGACAAAATCCTGACCGACTGGAACGGGTTGATGATCGCATCTCTGGCAAAATCCGCACGAACGCTGGGTGACAGCGAACATCTGAATCTGGCTGTCAATGCAGCGAATTTTATCCTCGACGAGCTGAATACCGAAGAAGGCCTTATGCACAGGTTTCGGGAGGGTGAAGCGGCTATTCCCGCATTTGCCGACGATTACGCCTTCCTGATCTGGGGACTCCTGGAGCTCTATGAAACCACTTTTGAAATCGATTATCTCCGAAAAGCGCGCGAGCTCAACACCCACTTCATCGAAAACTTCTGGGACAACGGTACGGGGGGATTCTATTTCACGGATGAGAATCATGAAACCCTGATGGGCCGCAAAAAGGAGTGGTTTGACGGGGCGATGCCGTCGGGCAACTCCGTGGCGATGAACAATCTTCTGAAACTAGGGCGCCTTACCGAACAGGACGAACTGGAACAGATGGCCGACCAGCTGTCCCAAGCCTATTCCGGGATGGTCAAAGCTTCACCGACCGGTTTTGGTCAGGCGCTGCAGGCTGTGCTGTTTGCCACCGGCACAACCTATGAAATCGTCATAGCGGGTGAAAAAAAATCCGACCAGACCCGAAAGATGGTGGACCGCCTCCGGGATCTCTATATCCCCAACCGGGTGCTTCTGCTGAAGGAGCCCGGTGATACGTCGATCGAAAAGATCGCCCCGTTTACAAAAAATCAGACAACGGTGGATGGAAAGACAGCCCTCTATATTTGCCGCAACTACAGCTGCCGATCTCCCGTAACCGAACCCGGAAAGATCGAGGAATCGCTGAAAACAGGCTGAAGATCGTACTATTCATCCTGCAGTTCGATAAGAGAAACTTTTGCCGGGGCGTTGAAGCGCACCGGCGCAAGTGTATAGCCCAGCCCGCTGTTCACATGGACCATCATTGAATCAATCCGGTATATCCCATTGATGAACGGGGTTTCGAACTCGGAAGCCGAGATGGTTTGAAAGAAGAAGGGCACCCTCACCTGTCCGCCGTGGGTATGGCCCGCCAGCAAAAGGCGGTAGTTGTTCTGTTTTGCGCTGGAGACGATATGGGGCGCCATCTGGTGGGCGGCCAGCAACCTGAAATCCACCGCTGTCGAATCCCCTGTAAGCCTGCTCACCACCGGGCGCTCCGACCGTTTGCTGTATACATGAGTGATGCCGGTTATTTTGATAACGACGGAATCTGTGTGGATAAACCGGTTTTCATCCCGAAGCAACTTGATACCCCGTTTCTCCAGTGCGGGCACCACATGCTGCAGTCCGGCCCAGTAATCGTGGTCTCCCACTACCGCAAAGACCCCATAGGTTGATTCGACCTGTGCCAGCTGCCCGGCAGCCATCTCGATATACCCGGTACCGTAGGAGATCAGGTCACCGGTGAACAGTACCAGGTCGGGATTCAGCCGATTTACTGTATCGATATACCGGTTGATCTTCTGCCGGCTGGTATAGGCATCCGCCTGGATATCACTTATATGCACGATCCGGAAGCCCCGCAGCGATTCAGGTAATTCCTCGACCTGCAAAGTCACTTGGTCGGTCTGAATTACCGTGGAATGATGATACAGTTTCCACCCTGAATTGAACAGCGTCAGCAGGGCGGTAGCTGCAACCAGGTAGCCGTAAGCCCGATCGACCAACAGCCGCAACGAACGGAAGATCAGGTTCCCGGCCATTCTGGCGACGTCGTAGATGATCACCCAGGTAAGCAGTTGAAAGGAAAAAACGAACCCGAACCAGAACAGGTAGACCACCGGCTTAGGCTGGGCAAACAGATCGAAATGGCCGTTGACCAGCCAGTTAAATACACCGAAAAGCGGTAAAGTGTAAAAAAGCAAGAGGGAGACCGGTACGATCCAGCACCATAGACGTTTCCCCTCCGGTTTGATCAGCATCAGGGCCCGGTACAGGCGCCATCCCAGATAGAGATCGACAACAAGCATCAGTCCGGAGGCATACACCGTCATTCTCAGCAGCCAGGGCATAGGTCTGTCGAATTGTTACTAATTAATACCGGTTTATCTCGATACGCAACGCCAAGACTATCCTATTTCACTGATATCTACAAATGCTATGGAAAAAATTTTCAACCTTTATTCAAATTGTGAAATATTACCAATGCTTTTTTCGATATATTCATTTGACAGTGCGAACAACTGCTGACTCCCAACCATGGAAACTTCCGGAGAACAACAATACCATCCCACGGAACCCGGACCACCATCCGGAGATTCCACCCAACCAGAGGAGTTGAACAGCGGGAATCGGCTGACCTTCGCCTCGGTTTCTGCGGTTGTCCTGCTCCTGATATGCATCATGCTGATCTTCTACTCTCTCAATCTCAACCGGCAGATCAGTCGACAGGGTGAAACCATTACAGATCTGCAGGAACAGATCGACCGGCTCCGGGAGGAGCTGGGGCGTGATGAAGAGATACGTTCTCTTCTTTCCTCGGAAGAAATCAGAATCATTTACCTTGAGGGACTCCAGGCGAATCCAGACGGTTACGGAAAAATCATGCTGGATCCCTTACATCAACGTGCGCTGTTCCAGGCCTCCAAGCTTCCCGTGCTGGGGGCCGACAGCCTGTACACCCTGTGGCTTATCAGGAATAACGATTCGCAGCGGCTGACCACATTCTCAATCACTGCCGAGAATTCAGAACCCCTGGTGTTGATCGAACAGCTGCCCGGTATTTCGGCAGCTGATGAGCTCACCTTTTCCGTGACGGCTGAATCCGGCCAATCAACCCCGCAGCCAAGGGGAGAGATCTACCTGATCGGGAAGTCTGGATCATGACCTGTTTTTATTTACTGGAAATTATTGCAGGAAATAGATAATCTATTTATCAATATCTCACATGATTATGCGATAACATTCTTGAAGAGATCCAGTTTATTTATTCGC
>JAWVYR010000119.1:0-7630 GCA_033722635.1 Balneolaceae bacterium
ATCCTTGCGCTTGATCCGATCACCGGGCCGCGGATTCTTCCGTATCAAGTCGAATTCCGAAATGATATCGGAATGGGGAAAGGCCCCGCTGTTCATCCCTAGAAAGGCGATCACCTTATGGGGAATATTCCGCATCGGATTTAGACCGCAGAAGGTGACTCCCTGTCCGAAATATCCCCCTCCTGTCTGTGCTTTCTCCAGTGAGGATTCCAGTTCGTCCGTCCAGGCTGCAAAAGGCAGATCCTCATTCCATCCGCCGAATATCATCGATTGGACAGCATCGTCCAATAGATCATGGATCCGGCCGGCCGACTGCATAAAGCGTTCATCACCGGCAAAAAAAGTATTGACCCACCGTTTCAGGATCTGCCCCCACTCCCCGGGAGTATAACTGTCGATCACCTGATCACGAGCTTCACGGAGATCCTCTACAAACGAGGCGAACCGTCCAAGTAGATCGGCATCATCGAATGTCTCAATTTCGTCGTAGGGATAGATCCCTTTGTACAACTCCTCATCGGCATGGGCAGCAAAACCCAGCAGCAGCTGATTCAGTCCGCTGGCAAACGTGTTTTGATCGGTCGGAGGGAGATCACTCCGCAGTTTGTCCCGGGCATCGAGGCCCCAGCGTATCCGGGTCTGTTGAACCCAGCGCTGGAGTGTATTCAGCTGATCCACACCGATATCATAGGCCTTCCGAACCGGTTCCATCCATAGCAGGTCGAACACATCGGTGACCTTGAACCGGCTCTCCAGCAACCGGAGAAGCTTGCTCAATCCGATAAACACGGGATCGCGCTTCAGGGGCATGTCATGAATGATGTGATAGGGTATATCCGGCAGCTCCTTCTCCCCGGCACCGAATACACTGTCGATCGCAGCAGCGTAATCGTTCAGTTCAGGCACCATCACCAAGATCTCATCGGTATGCAGGCCGGGATCTTCTTCCAACATCCCGAGAATTTGATCATGCAACACCTCCACCTCCCTTACAGCGCTGTGACAGGAATGAATCCGGAAACTGCCATCCTTCTGCAACTCCGCGTCCTCCATGCCTTCGTCCGCTGCCCCGTCTGCAGGGTGTACTATCCGATCGCGGACCGCCCCGAGAAAGGTATTCGATTCATCCGGCGCATCCTCCACCTCCACGATATCGATCTCTGCCTCCAACTGCCGAACGGCTTGCTCCAGCATCGTGTAAAATTCGATCCCTTCCGCGGCGTAAACCGAAAGAAAGCCAGGCTCGCCTGCCACCTTCTTCAGATCCTCCTGCAGGGTTTCATCCACCGGATCCATCCAGAACCAGTGGATATCGATCAGCCCTGAAAGTTCGACGAACAACTCTACAAATGAAGCGGGCATAGTAGTGATGCCAAACAACGTCAGACGGTCGGGCAGACGGTCGAGCTCCATCTCCCCGTTGCGCAGAGCCTCCATGCACCGCCGGTGAATGGCCACCCGGTCTTCCAGTTCGAAACCTTCATGGGCTCCCGACCAGCGCTCTTTCAAACGATTCCACAGCTGCATCTGCCACTCTTCGGAGGGATCGCCAGAGACCAGGTCTCCCTCCTCCCATTTTGTGATCATATCCGGGCGATATACGATATATTCATCGAACAGGTCCGCGACCGTATCGGCCAGCTCACGCCCCTTTTTCGCATTGAATGATCCGCCTTCCGGTCGGGTGTACCGGGGGAGAAAACCAAACGGCTCCTGGTCGGTGAGATCCCGGAGTACCGAGTATATGGTCCATTTCATCGGTTCCCGGTCGGAAGGCAGCTGATCCGGTATGGAATCGTCGACCGACCGGTAGATTCTCCAGACCACCTCGGCGGGAAACTGAAAATCCAGGTTGCCCGCTATCTGCAGGGATCGGGCCAGCTCCATCGAGAGCCATCGTGCCATACCGTGATTTTGTACGCCGATCACCTCAGGGATGAAGGGGTTGCCGATAGGATCCTCTTTCATAAGCAGGGCGAGTCGCGCAGAAAGGCGTTCAATACGGGTGCCGCGGTAAAGCGTAAGCATGCAGGATGTTCAGATGCAGAATGTTGATATTGCTAGTTAGCCCGACCCAGGCGGTATATTATGAAATGTTCTGTCCAGAATACAGTCAAAAGCAGATTCATCCCCATCTCAGTACAGTACTCATGGACAGAATCGCTCATGCACCTCCGGTTTTTTTGTAATTGCAAATACAGACCACTACATGTGTTTAATAAACTTTTAATTTGATTCTAATTTCATAGTCTTTAAAATAGAAAATATCAATTCCGTACCTTCATAATCACTCTAAATTAAAAAAATAGCTATGAACATCCGGGAATCTCACGGTACAATAACAGTTGGTGATTGGGTTCTAACGCTTTTTCTTACGTTTATACCGATTGTCGGTATCATTATGTTGTTTGTCTGGGCATTTGGAAGCAATACACACCCTATCAAGGCTAATTGGGCAAAGGCAAGCCTGATCTGGGTCGGTATCGCTATCGTGCTCTATATCATCTTTGGAATGGTGATATTCAGCATGTTTTCTGGTGAAATGATGGACCAGATGAACCAGATGGGTCAATAATTAACCCTCTCAAGGCTGCAATCCAAGATTGCAGCCTTTTTTAATGTCTGTATCTATTTCTGCTATTCGATGCTGTTTTTCACCCTGTCCAGGTAGCTACGAATACGCTGGGCGTTGACCCCGACATCCCCGCGTCCGATCCGTGAAACCGAACGCACGTCGATTCTGCTGCCATCCCTGCTTTCTGCAGTATCCACCCGGATCACTACATCATCCTTGAACCCGTACCAGGCCAACTCGTGGGTCGCCTCAATTCTGCCTTCCTCCCTGCTGCTATCCACTATCCTCCAGGAAGTCGATCTGGCCGCGTCAAGTGCGATATCAAATGTTTCTTCATAGGACAAATCCAGGTAAAGCGGTGCAATATCCGGATAATGTTCCTTCTGGATACTGGCGGTCTCTTCCCCTGCATATTCGGTTTTATTGGGCGCATCTTTCCGCAGCGGAACGATCGCATCAAATTCGGGTGGATTTTCGGTATCGGTGGTGATGTCGTGTATCGGCGGGTATTTCTGCGCCTGCTGGTACCAGTAGGTCATGGTGGTTAATGAAGCTGCACCCAGGATAATACCAGCTGTTCCCAGGGCCAGAATTTTCCCGGAGGGAAGCATAGTGCCCGACAGCATCCCGAACAGTGCCACGACCAGACCGGCCAGCCCAAGAATGCTTCCCCCGAAGAGCAGATAACGGAAGGCTACGCCGAGACCCCACCAGCCCCACTGGTAGCCGTACCCCGAGATCAGTACCAGAAATGCACCGACTATACTTACAGACGCTCCTGTTATAATCGTTTTGGTGTAGATTTTATTCATGGTATTACCGAATTAGTTAACGTTTAAGGCACGACTTCACACTATAACAAAATACAGAGTCAATCAACTGAATCGATAAGCGGAAAAATACTCTACCATTCACCGAAATCGATTCGTTGTTATTCATCGATCGCCTCCCGCACGAAATTGGGCAGGGCGAACGCCCCCCTGTGCACCTCCAGGTTATAGTAATTCAACGAGTCGCCGAATTTCACCAATCGGTCGTTGATGCGGGCCATCGTCATGTCGCTCAGAGGATCGGGACCCTTGCTGGCGAATGCCATCGACCACAAACCGGTGGGATACAGCGGGATGCTTGCCAAGTAGACCCGGGTCAGTGAAAAAATAGCATCCAAAGCCGTGAACAGGTTTTTTAACTCCTTTTGTGCGGAGCTAAGCCACGGTGTGCCGGCCTGGGCAACCAGAATGCCGTTTTCTGTAAGACCCCTGTAGCAGGCCTCCAGAAATGTTTTATCAAACAATCCCTCCGCCGGACCGACCGGGTCGGAACCGTCGACGATGATCAGGTCATATACATTGTCGATATCTTTTACAAACTCCACACCATCCTCAAAGATCACATTCAGCTTGTCGTTCTCCCACCGTCCGATATCGGCCAGGAATTCCCGGGAAGCCTCTACCACCAATTCATCGATCTCCACCAGATCCACCTGCTTTATGGTACCGTGACGCAGCACCTCGCGGGCCGTACCCCCGTCTCCCCCTCCGATGACAAGCACCCGCTCCGGCTGCGGATGGGTAAACAGGCCCACATGGCTGATCATCTCGTGATAGACGAACTCATCCCTCTCGGAAAGCATCACCAGTCCGTCCAGCACCATCATCCGGCCCCAGCTGTCGGTTTCCAGGATCTCGACCTGCTGGAATTCACTGCGGGCGGAGAACAACACATGTTCTACACCGACAGTCAGGCCGGTCTGCCTGTGGTAATATTCATTGAACTGAAGTGCCATAATCTTTAAGGATTGAAAAAGAATTAATAACTGCCGTACACAAGGATCAAAAATGGCCGGGGGCTGCAGCTACTGCTCGTACCACAGCACAGCCGCGGCAAAAGTAGCTCCGCAGCGTTCCACTTTGTGTTCGATCGAAACGGAGAGGATCTCCTTCAGATCCCGGTTCCTGAATTCAAAAGCATCTACCACCATCTGGCGAACGATCGAATCCACATTTTCGGCCCGGCTGTGATCTTCAAACTCCATGATCACTCCCGGCTGTTCCGGATCAGCAGGGATACCCACCGCAACGGCCGATGATATCAGTCGGCCGGGCGTGGTTGACTGCATGCTGGCATAGGCCAGCGGTATCAATCCCCCGGGCGGCAGTTCGAGCACATCGATATCCTTTTCCACCGCCCCGGGAGGAAGAATACTGCTTACCCGCAGCAGGTTGGTATCTCCCAGTCCGGAATTGATCAGCGCATTGTCGAAGGCGTTCAGTCTCGTTCGGCCCTCCGCGGCCCCTTTGACCAGGCAGAAGATCCCGGGGGTTTCAGCCATCATACGTTCAGCAATATCACTATTCGGCGCATGCTTTCTCATGAGAACAGAATCAGTTTTTTGAAATGGTTGTCGGCGGTTTGAAAAGCAGCTTTTCCCCCTTGGGCACCTTGAACATACCGCGTTTCATCTCCATGCTGGAGATATTGGTGGATCCAAACGCTTCCTTCAGCTGCTCCTGGATGATCCAGGGATCGATCGTATCCCCGCAGGTGAAAATATCGACCGCCGCATACCTGTACTCGGGCCAGGTGTGGATCGATACATGGGACTCGGCGATGACGATCACGCCGCTCACGCCATGCGGACTGAATTTGTGAAAATTATGGGAAATCAAGGTCGCACCGGAAGCTTTGGTAGCTTCGATCAATGCCGATTCGATATACTCCACATCGTTGAGCTGGTCCTTTGTACAATCATAATATTCCACCAGAATCTGACGTCCTAACGCTTCCATCTGAAAATTTTTATCTACCTTTAGGCTGGTTTTTGATTGTTGATCGATATCGATTCCGTCACATCGACGGTTTTCCCGGCATCCGGACATTATTTTTACATCAGTTTGAACGAACCGTTGCAGTAGATTAAATTTCATTTCAATCTCGAACATTCCGAAACGGCCGTTGCCGAGCAGGACGCCTTTACGGTTGTACTGCGCGGAAAAATTGAAATTACGCAAAATTCCGATTCTTTAAATGATCCAGTCCCAAAAAAAAATTACCCAAGTTCAGGCCCTTGATCTCTACAGGAACCTGATTTTGCCAAGGAGGATCGAGGAGCGTATGCTAAACCTGCTCAGAAAGAACCGCATCAGCAAGTGGTTCTCCGGCATCGGCCAGGAAGCGATTGCCGTGGGTGTGGGAATGACGCTGGACCGGAACGATTACATCCTGCCGATGCACCGCAATCTGGGTGTGTTTACCACCCGGGAGGTCGATTTCTACCGCCTCTTCTGTCAGCTGCTCGGGAAAGCCGACGGATTCACCCGGGGGCGGGACCGTTCTTTCCATTTCGGTATCATGGAGAAGCGAATTGTGGGGATGATTTCCCATTTGGCCGCTACCATGCCGATCGCCGACGGACTGGCGCTGGCTTCAAAAATGAAAGAGGAAGGGTTTGTCGCTTGCAGCTTCTGCGGGGATGGAGCCACTAGCGAAGGGGATTTTCATGAAGCGCTGAACCTGGCAGCGGTTTGGGAGCTGCCGGTGATATTCATGATCGAAAACAACAGCTATGCCCTGTCCACCCCTGTCGATGAACAGTATGCATGCGAGAACCTCGCAGACCGGGCTTCGGGCTACGGCATGAGCGGGGTGCGGATTGACGGGAACAACCTTTTTGAGGTCATGGAAACCGTGGAGAAGGCTCGTGAAGAAGCGATCAACGGGCGACCGGTGCTGATAGAGGCCAACACCTTTCGGATGCGGGGCCATGAAGAGGCATCGGGCACCTTTTATGTCCCCGACGAACAGGCGGATCGGTGGAAAGAGAAGGATCCAATCAGCCGGTTCGAGGAATGGCTGATAGCTCAGGAATACCTGGATTCGGCGCAAGCGCTTGATTCGATCAAAAAGGAAACGGATGAATTGTTCATCCCCTCCCTAAAGAAAGCGTTGAACGCCCCTGAACCGGACTTCGACCGCGACAGAGAGGAATCGGCCGTGTGGACCCCGGTAGAGCTGGAAACAAGCTCCCATGCCAACGGCACCAGTTCGGAAAAGCGATATATCGATGCGATCAGCTTCAGCCTGAAAACCGCTTTTGAGGAAGATGAAAAGTTTATGATGCTGGGCCAGGATATCGCAGAGTATGGCGGGGTGTTCAAAGTGACCGAGGGATTTGTGGAACAGTTCGGCAAGAAACGGATACGAAACACACCGATCATCGAATCGGGGGCCATCGGCTGCGCCATCGGACTCTGTCTTGAAGGTTTTAATCCACTGGTGGAGATGCAGTTTGCCGACTTTATATCATGTGGTTTCAACCAGGTTATTAATAACCTGGCCAAGGGGCAGTACCGCTGGATGCCGCCGCTGAATATCACGATCCGGGCCCCGCACGGTGCGGGGGTCGGTGCCGGCCCCTACCATTCTGAATCGCCGGAGGGATGGTTTATGCAGCACCCCGGCCTGAAAATTGTGGTGCCGGCAACCGTAGAGGACGCCCAACATCTTCTTTATAGTGCTATGCACGATCCCAATCCGGTGCTGTTCCTCGAACACAAAAAACTCTACCGCAGCATCCGAGCCGAAACACCCGATTACTGCATAGCCGAGGAGCTTGGTAAAGCTGCCATACGAAGGGAGGGTCGTGATGCCACTGTTGTAACCTACGGCCTGGGACTCCACTGGGCGTTGGATCTGGCGGAATCGTTCGCGGAACGCGGCGTCAGTATCGAAATTATTGACCTGAGAACGCTGGTTCCGCTGGATATGGAAACGGTGGAACAGTCGGTTACCAAAACCAATCGCGTACTGCTCTTGCAGGAACCCTCATCGATGCTGGGACCGATGAGCGAAATCTCCTCTCAGATCACCGAACGATGCTTCAAACACCTGGATGCACCGATCATGCGCTGCTCGTCGATCGATACCCCGGTCCCGTTCAACCGGAAGCTTGAGGAGGGGTACCTTGCCTCCCATCGCATGCAGAAGATCATGGATGAGCTGCTGGATTACTGAACAACCCGGATAGATTTTCTGTTGGGTCGTTATTCAGTGAGA
>JAWVYR010000120.1:0-7572 GCA_033722635.1 Balneolaceae bacterium
CCGATAAACTCCTCCACATAATCATACCATGGCTTGATATCCTTGTACCGGATCGGCCAGTCTACACCGATTCCATCCCGTGCATTGGCTTCAAAATCGAGGTCGCTAAGCCGGTAAGATTGCCGGCCCCAGGTAAGCGAACGTCCTCCCAGTTGATATCCCCGTACCCATAGGAAAGGATTTTCATCGTCGGTGACGTAGGGATGTTTTTTGTCATTTACAAAAAAATGGCGGTTGTACTCATTGATCACATCGGCCCGATACTGTCGACGGTACTCCTCCTCGAAAAGTTTACGATCTCCCTTTCCGCGAAATTCGGCTTCCCAGGGAGGCATGTGTTCGGTAGGATAGTTGCCGTGTTCCACGTTTCGCCCCCGTTCCAGCATCAGTGTTTTCAATCCCTTCTCGGTGAGCTCCTTGGCAGCCCATCCGCCGGTGATACCGGATCCGACAACAATGGCATCGTATTCTTCAGCATTCGTTGCTACGAATACATTCTTTTTGTTCATACAATCTCCAGACTGTTTTAAACTTAGATGGAACGATTAGCAACATAGATGAGACAATTTAGATTTGCAAGCATCGGGTTACAGCGCCATGTAAAAATTTTAAATAAATGAAAATAATTTGCACAGATTAGCTTGCATTTAAAATCGCTTTTTGGGTATTTGACGCATCCAACCAATTAAACAGAAGCGGGATGGGTTTGATGAGAAAACTTCGTTACGGGATGGTCGGCGGCGGACCAGGAGCTTTTATCGGCGAAATTCACAGAAAAGCCGCCAGACTCGATGGAGATATGGAACTGGTTGCCGGTGCGTTTTCTTCAAAGCCGGGAAAGTCCGATCAGCAGGGCGAAGAACTTCTGCTGGATCCGAAACGGGTTTACGGCTCATTTGAAGAGATGGTGGAGAAGGAGCGTGAACTACCGGAGGGTCTCCGCATCGATTTCGTCTCGGTCGTTACGCCGAACCATCTTCATTTCCCGGTCTGCAAACTGTTTGTGGAAGCTGGCTTTTCGGTGGTTTGCGACAAGCCGCTGGCCGTCACCCTGGAGGAGGCGGAGGAGTTGTGCCGGTTGGTGGAGGAACACCAGGTGGAATTTGCCGTAACCTATACCTATACCGGTTATCCCATGGTCAAGCAGGCTCGCGAAATGGTTCGCGGGGGGAATCTGGGAAGGCTCCGGAAGATCGTAGTGGAATATCCGCAGGGCTGGCTGGCCGACCCGATAGAACAGCAGGGTGCCAAACAGGCCGAATGGCGTACCGACCCCGAAAGGGCCGGAGTCTCATCAGCCATCGGGGATATCGGCAGCCACGCCGAGAACCTGGTCTCTTATATCACCGGACTCTCGATGGAAAAACTGATCGTAGATATCAGTACATTCGTAGATGGACGGGAACTGGAGGATGATGCCAACATGCTGATTCACTACGAAAAAGGGGTGAAGGGAATCCTGTATGCTTCCCAGATAGCGATAGGCGAGGAGAATGATTTCAAGATCAGAATATATGGAACGGAGGCTTCACTGGAATGGCGGCAGGAAAATCCCAATTATCTGAAGATCCGTTATCCCGATAAACCGGAGGAGATCTACAAAAGAGGGAATGAGTACCTTTCCGAAATAGCTCAATATAATTCTCGGATTCCCCCGGGACATCCGGAGGGGTTTATCGAAGCATTTGCCAATATATACCGCAATTTCGGAAACACCCTGAGAGCCCGAATCGATGGAAAGGAGCCAGATTCATTTGTTCTTGACTTTCCGACGGTACAGGATGGGGCCAATGGTGTGCGTTTCATCCATTGTGCGGTTGAAAGCGGCAGATCGGGAAATTGGGTAACAATTAATGGATGACCGGATATCTCATGAACAGATACCTTTTGTATTGCCGGCGGTATCTTATAGTCCCATCAATCGATCGTGTTATCGATTGACCGGCGTGTTGAATGCGGTACTAACTAAATAGATCATTAAAAATCACATGCAATGAACGAATCGGAAAACAGCAATCAGGAAAGAACCTATAATCTTCCCCGTGTCATCCTCTTATCGGCTACGGCAGCGTTGGGGGGTTTCCTGTTTGGATTTGACAGTGGAGTGATTAACGGTACGGTAGATGCGATACAAAAGGCTTTCGATTCGGATGCGGCAGTTACAGGATTCAATGTAGCTTCCGTACTGCTCGGCAGCATGGTGGGCGCCTTTTTTGCCGGAACACTTGCCGACAAGTTCGGCCGAAAACCGGTGATGATTGCCACTGCCATTGCTTTTATCGTAAGTGCCTGGGGCTCGGGAATTTCAGGCGGTTCGTTGGAATTTGTCATTTACCGGGTGCTCGGCGGGATGGCGATGGGTGCGGCAAGTATTTTAGCTCCGGCATACATCAGTGAAATCGCTCCTTCCAAAATTCGTGGAAGTCTGGCCACCCTGCAGCAGCTGATGATCGTTATTGGCTTATTCATGGCTTTCATGAGTAACTACTGGCTTGCCGGTATGTCGGGTGGTGCGTATGAAGTACTTTGGGGCGGATTCAGGACATGGCGTTGGATGTTCTGGGCTGAAATCCTGCCGGCCTCTGTATTTTTTATATCGCTGTTGACGATACCCGAATCCCCGCGCTATTTGGTTGCTGCGGGTGATGTCGATAATGCCCGCAAAGTGCTCAAGAATATCTTTCCGTTTGCCGATGCCAAAGCCAAAGTTGAGGATATAAAGTCAACATTGAGAGAGGGCATAAAGCCCCGATTCAGGGATGTTATCAGTAAATACACCGGAAGAATACATCCGCTGGTACTGGTGGGTATCGGGTTGGCCATGCTGCAGCAATTCACCGGCATCAATGTCATCTTCTATTACGGTGCCACACTCTGGAAAGCAGCCGGATTTACGGAGGCCGATGCGCTTCTTCAGAATGTGATCAGTGGAAGTGTCAATATCTTTTTTACATTTGTTGCGATTGCGTTAATAGACAAAGTGGGTCGCAAACCTCTGCTGCTCATAGGGTCGATCGGACAGGCTGTGATGTTGGGAATCATGGCTTATATTTTCAGTATCGCTCCTTCGGGCGGTCCTGATTCCCTCACTCTTAGCCCCACCCAGGGCCTTTACGCCTTGATTGCCGCCAATACCTATATAGCCTTCTTTGCTTTTTCCTGGGGACCCGTCATGTGGGTAATGCTGGGTGAAATGTTTCCAAACCAATACAGGGGTGCAGCCCTCGCAATTTGTGGAATGGCTCAATGGGGAGCTAACTTTGCTATCACCATGAGCTTCCCGGTGCTGCTCGCTAATATAGGACTGGGCTATTCCTACGGCATCTACGCGCTGTTTGGACTGGTGGCCTACTTCTTTGTGAAATACTTTGTGAAGGAAACAAAAGGCAAGACACTGGAAGATATGTCTCGCGAAGAGGAAGAGCGAGAGCGGCTTATGGGAACTGGGGAATAGAAAACTCCATGCCGAGAAAATGTGGAAGTTTCCTATATACCCGTTGAAAGAATGACGATCAGGATATTTATATTCGACAGGGATTCTAATTTATCCTGTTGAATCCGAGGCGGTGTATGTTATATTCACCAAAATTTAAGGCATAAAAAGTGGAACAAGCTCCTCTTGCTGCACTTGAGCTCAACATCCTGGATATACTTACGATATCCATCTATTTCATCGTAGTATTTGCGGTCGCCTGGTGGTCCTACCGAAGGGAGCGATCGGATAAAGAATCCAATGATTATTTCCTGGCCGGCCGCAATGTGGGATGGTTTGTGGTAGGTGCTTCGCTTTTTGCCTCCAACATCGGTTCGGAACATCTAATCGGTTTGGCGGGCAGCGGATTTGCCGAGGGGGTACCGGTGGCCCAGTACGAGATATTGGCGGGGATCGCTTTGCTCATGCTCGGATGGTTGTTCGTTCCTTTTTACCTGAAAAGTGAAGTGGCCACCATGCCGGAATTTCTCGAAAAACGGTATGACAGCAAGTCCAGAATGTACCTGTCGGCCATTTCTGTAATCGGGTATATCCTTACCAAAATATCCGTCACGATCTATGCCGGTGGAATCGTATTCGAAGCGATCGGAATGGACTTCTGGGTCGGGGCACTGATACTTGTAGTGGCTACCGGTTTATATACCGTTTTCGGTGGCCTGCGGGCGGTGGTATATACCGATATGATTCAGATGTTTGTACTGCTGGGTGGTTCGCTGGCGGTCACTTTCTTTGGTTTGCGGGCACTGGGGGGGTGGAATGAACTGACCGCAATAGTCGATCCGGAATTCTTTAGCCTGTGGAGGCCACCCGATCACACCGACTATCCCTGGACCGGCATTCTGTTCGGGGCTCCCATTCTTGGGATCTGGTATTGGTGTACCGACCAATTCATCGTTCAGCGAGTGCTCTCTGCCAAAGATGAAACCAACGCCCGAAAGGGAAGTATTTTTGCCGGTTATCTGAAGATGCTGCCGCTGTTCCTTTTTGTACTTCCCGGCATCGTGGCCTACGCGATGGTGCAGCAGGGGATGCTTGAGATATCCGAACCGAATGAGACGCTTCCCATCCTGGTGAAAGCGGTGCTTCCTCCGGGTTTACGCGGGCTGGTAGTAGCTGGACTCTTTGCCGCCCTGATGAGCTCCCTTTCCTCGGTGTTCAACTCTTCATCCACGTTGATCACGCTGGATTTCTATAAGAAATTCAAGCCGAATGCCAGTGAACGGCAGCTGGTGGTGGTTGGACAGATTTCGACGGTTATCCTGGTGGTTCTCGGCGTATTGTGGATTCCCTTCATGGGATATTTCTCCAATCAGCTTTTTTTGTACCTGCAGAGTATCCAGGCATATATCGCCCCACCGATCACTGCTGTATTTTTGATCGGGCTCTTCTACAAACGGCTGAACAGCACCGGTTCAATAGTATCGCTTATCACAGGATTTTTGCTGGGCCTGCTTCGATTCGGGCTGGAGCTTTCCAAAGATTCGCTTTCAGGAATATGGTACGAGCTGGCCACCATTAACTTCCTGCATTTTGCCCTGTTGCTGTTCGTGATCTGTACAGTCATTTTAATTATTGTGAGTCTGCTGACGGAAAAACCCGATGAAGAAAAGATTAAAGATGTAATTTACCATCGAACGGTTGAAGATACGACCGTTACTGAACGTTCCATCTGGTCTACGGCCTTTTTATTCGGGATTATCCTGTTTTTATGGTATTATTTCAGCTGAGAGGTGATTTCATCAGGAAAATAATCGATAATTAGTTGAAAAATTGCCAACTTAATGCTATATATTTAGTTGGCACTGTATCAAGATATAGCTTTTAGGTTAAGAACCTCCAATCGAGATAACGCGATTTTAATAGAAATATAGACGGAGAGTTTATAATATAGTACTGCAGATGGACTTCGGGGTTTGGTCCACTAATAAATAAAGCATCTATGGCATCAGTATTGAGGAATATTAGGGTTATTATCCTTGTTGCGGGCGTTCTTTTGGTTATGGGCGTTGCCTGCGAGGAATTTATCATCGGTTCTGCCCAGGAAGGGGAGACCGTTTCACTTCAGCTTGAATTGGCCGATATCCAGGATCCCTCCCAATCATCCCAACTCATTCGTGAAAATTATGCTATCGAGAGTGTCAAGGTAGGCCTTCGAAGTGTGGGAGTAAGCAGCCCGAACGGTCAAGGTCAAAACTTTGTGCTTCCCGACAGTTTTATTGTCTTTGACGATCAGACCCTTGAACTGAAAGTATCGGAAAAAATTATACCGAGCGGTGTTTATGATATTTTGAATGTAGTTATCGCACCGGTCGACAGTTCCGGTAACGGGAATTCAGGAAATTCCGTTGCCGATCAAGGTACTCCCGATCTTAATGGTAAAAAAAGAATACCCGATTTTAAAAACCCGTTAGACCGGAGCATCCGGAGCCATGATTCGGGAAAATCTAACATATCTCCAGCACATAATTCGGCACCAAAAGCAAGCAATACCCAGGAAGCAGAAGATTTTTCCATACAGATCAAAGGTGATTTCCAGGGGACGCCGTTCACCTATAAATATACCGAAAAATTGGGGGTCAGCTTTTCACTGAATCCCATTTTGAACCTGAGAAAAAAAGTGGATTCAGTCCTGGTAGTTGAACTGCTGTTGGATTATCCGAAATGGTTTGAGGGCCCAGGTAACAACCAGCCGCTGGATCCAAATAATCCTGCCAATAAAGATAAGATTGATCAAAATATAAGCCAGTCTCTGGATCTGAATTGGGGGCGGAGCGATCGTAATCCAGGAGGTGGCAATGAACTGCCGGTTATTTCCATAAATGATACCAGTGCAGTAGAAGGTGACGATCTGACTTTTACTCTTTCGCTGGATAAAACCTGGGATGAACTCGTAACCGTTGAATATGCAACCCAGGACAACTCGGCGAAGGCGGGTGAAGACTACAATGGAATAGATGGAGAAATATTGGAGTTTCAACCTGGAGAAACCGAAAAGACTATAACGGTCAGTACCATCGAGGACCAGGTCGACGAAAGAGACGAACAATTTGCCCTGAATTTATCCAATCCTGAGAATGCCCGGTTGCAGGGCGCCCAGGGAAAAGGGACGATCCTGGATGATGACGGCAGCGCCCCCGAACTGAGTATTGATGATGTACGCGGATCGGAGGATGCCGGTACCTTTACCTTTACGGTGAGCTTGAGTGAGGTGGCCGGTTCCGATGTAACGGTGAATTATGAAACCGCAGATGGTACGGCCACAGCTGGAGAAGATTACGAGGCGATTACCTCCACCACCTTGACTATACCATCCGGGGAATCTTCGGCCACAGTTGATGTGACCATTATTGACGATTCGGCCAATGAGGATGCCAATGAAAACTTTTTTGTAAACCTGTCCGATGCCAGCGGGGCTAGCATCGCCGACGGGCAGGGCGAAGGCACGATCCGCGACAACGACAACGGTGGCGGCGGGGGCGGCGGTGCTCCCGAGCTTTCCATCAGCAACGAGAGCGGCCCGGAGGATGTGGGCACGCTGAGCTTTACGGTCAGCCTGAGCGCGGCGGCTGCAGCGGATGTGACCGTGGATTACGCCACGGCCGATGATACGGCGGTGGAGGGCGAGGATTATAACCAGGCCTCCGGCACGCTGACTTTCAGCTCCGGTGAGACCTCCAAGACGATCGATGTGGGAATCATCGATGACAGCGTGGATGAGCCCAACAACGAGAAATTTTTTGTAAACCTGTCGAACGTCAACGCCGAAGCTACTATCGCCGACGGGCAGGGCGAAGGCACGATCCGTGACAACGACAACGGCGGTGGAGGTGGTGGCGGTGCAGCTAACCTCAGTATAAATGATGTGAGCGGCGATGAGGATATAGGAACCATGGTTTTTACCGTCAGCCTGAGCTCGTCAGCCTCTCAGGCGATAACGGTTGATTATGCCACGGCTGACAATACAGCCACTGCCGGCGAGGATTATACTTCCAACAGCAGTACCCTGACATTTAATCCAGGTGAAACATCTAAAAATGTCAGTATTAATATTATCGACGATACCATCGATGAGGGAACCG
>JAWVYR010000121.1:0-7566 GCA_033722635.1 Balneolaceae bacterium
CCGTTTTTGAGGACGAATACCCTAAATTAGATAATTCAAAACGGCTTTCCAATCCGGATATTCCTCCGACCCGATCTGTATATGATCCCCTTCAAACCGGTCTGCGCCATGCTTTATGCGGTCGTCGATCAGGTAATCTCCACGGTTGAGATGCTTATTATGACTCAGTATCAACCGTTTATAGCCCGTATCCGGCAGGTGCCTGTGTACCCACCGCACCTTGTCGGCCCACGCCGTGGGGTTCTCCCAGGGCGCGGTGGAGAGGATATAGGTGTCGAAAACGACAGACAGCCGATTATATGCCTCGATCGCCCCTTCAATCGGAGGCAGGTCGGAAAAGAACCCCGGTATCTCATCGTAATTGTCTTTGTATCTCTCCCGATCTTCTGCCGACAATTGACCTATGCCCCATTCAAAATCGACCAGGGTGTTGTCCATGTCGATGTACAGGATCGATCTCTTTTTGTGTTGGCTCATACCCAGTTTAATTAATTCGATCTGCGGTTCCTCAAAAACCTGATGCAGGTTTACACCAGAATATAAAACGCCAGAGATTCTCTGTCGAATGATGAATTCATCCTTCATCGTTTTTGCACCTGCAGCGTACCGCTGATATTCCCTCGAATCTCAGTTATGCGAGCCGGTCAGGTATCAAAATATAAACTCGAACCTTCTTTTCCCGTCAGACGCTCAAATACAGCTGTCCGACGGGGGATGTTTCGATCGTACGGACAGATTCCATTAATTTTATTGTCAGCTCTCCTTCTGCAGATAAATCTTCATCCTATCCTGCTGAAACGGGACTGGAAGAAGCGCAGGTATTCCGGTTCATATTCAAACTTCAATCCGGTAATATCAGAACGGTGGAAATAAACCTCCTCGACCGATTCGGCCACCACATCCATATGGGCCTGGGTGTAGACCCGTCTCGGGATGGTCAACCGCACCAGCTCCAGCTCCGGGTAGTTGTGCTCGCCCGTCTTCGGGTTTCGACCGGCCGATACTACTCCCCGCTCCATGGATCGGACCCCGGAATCGAGGTAGATCTCCGCAGCCAGGGTCTGAGCGGGAAGCTGGTCTTGGCTGAGGTGTGACAGGAAACGCTTCGCATCCAGGAACACGCCGTGGCTACCCACCGGTACCACGATGGGGATTCCTGCGGCCAGCAGTTTTTCGCCCAGGTATTGCACCTGCCCCACCCGTGCCCGGATATGGTCGTGATCCACCGACTCGGAAATACCGATCGCCATCGCCTCCATATCCCGGCCGGCCATCCCGCCGTAGGTGTGCAGCCCTTCATAGACCACCACCATGTTTCGTGCACGGTCAAAAAGATCTTTGTCGTTCAATGCCAGAAATCCCCCGATGTTGACCAGGGCATCCTTTTTGGCACTCATCGTCGCTCCGTCGGTCAGTGAGCAGATCTCCCGGACAATATCCTTTACCGGGGTGTCTTCATATCCCGGCTCCCGCTCTTTGATAAAATAAGCATTTTCAGCCACCCGGGTCATATCATGAATTATCTTGATGCCATGCTCCTGGGTCAGTTCTCTCACCTTTTTCAAATTGCCGAGCGATATCGGCTGGCCGCCGGCCATGTTGACGGCCGTGGCGATGGACACGTAGGGGATCTTCTCCGCCCCCTTCTCATCGATAAGATCCCCGAGTTTCTTCAGATCGATATTGCCCTTGAAGGGATGTTCATCCTCGGGATCGTGGGCCTCATCGATTATCACATCCACGAAGGTGGCCCCTGCCAGCTCCTGGTGCAGCTTGGTGGTGGTGAAGTACATGTTGCCCGGCACGAAATCCCCCTCCTCTATCATGAGCTGGGAGATGATATGCTCGGCCCCCCTGCCCTGGTGGGTCGGCACAATATATTCGTACCCGTAGTGATTTCTTACCGCCTCCTCGAGATGGTAAAAGTTTTCACTGCCGGCGTAGGCCTCATCGCCCAGCATCAGTCCGGCCCACTGGCGGTCGCTCATGGCGGAGGTCCCGCTGTCGGTCAGCAGGTCGATATAGACATCGCGCGAGCGCAACAGGAAGGTGTTGTAGCCGGCTTCTTTTAGCGCAGCCTCCCGCTCCTCCCGGGTGGTCATATGCACCGGCTCCACCATCTTGATCTTATATGGTTCAGCCCAGGATCGATGTCTACTCCGTCGTTGCGTCATAGCTATATCTGTCTTGCTTGGTTTGAAGAGTTCATATTTTGTGCCGGAAGCTATGCGATTTGAACCAACCCATCAACCTTAAAGAGTTGTGGGGAAATGACCCAATAAACTTTGGGGAAATTCACTACAAAAATATCTCCTCCGACTGAACACTTTCCTGCTTTTAAAAAATGGCCGATTCTGAACGATGTAACCTGATTGACAAATTTAAACTGACTCTTTTCAATTTTTTTATTTTTTTAAACCATTCTGTAAAATCACTGACCAGGCAACCAGCTAAATAATAACGGATTATGGTAGACCAACCGTCCAGCTTTTCAGATTCCGATCCCCCCCCATCCCAACCTGCGCCCGAGTCCCGCGATCCCGAGATAGAGAGGGAGATCTCACTCGAAGAATTCAACCCGAAGGGAACCCTCACGCTCACGCTGCTCTATTTTCTGATTGTGGCGCTGATGTGGGTATTCATGTATTTCGTTGAATTCGCCGGCCGCGGCCCGTCAATCATAGAATAATTAAGGAGAACAGCTCATGCATGTACATCAATTTGAACGTTTCTGGATCGGTCTTTCGCTCTTCCTGATTGCGGGCTTCATCGCAACGGTCATCATCGGTTTTTCCGCATACGACCTGAAGGTGATCGGTGAGCATCAAAAGGTGGATCCGCAGAACCTGAACGACACCCCCTTTGCCAATCCGGGCGTGCGCAAGGTGGAGCGGATGGGCCAGACCGAATATGAAGTCTATGTGATGGCCCTGCAGTTTCTGTTCCTCCCGGGAACCGGCGATCCGATAACCGTGCCCGCCGACACCCGGATCACCTTCTACGTGACCACCCCGGATGTGCTTCACGGCCTTCAGGTCGTCGGAACCAATATCAATACCATGGTAATACCCGGGGAGGTCTCGCGCTTCACCACCATCTTCCCGGAACCCAAAACCTACGGCATCCTCTGCAATGAATATTGCGGCGCCGCCCACCACTCGATGGAGGGCCTGATCAAGGTGGTACCCAAATCGCAATTTGATGAAACTACGCTCGTACAATGACCTTTATTGACAACTATCCCAAAGCTGCGAAAGTAGCCAAGGCCAATTTTATTGTTGCGTTTGTTGCCCTGGCGCTGGGCGGATTCTTTGGTTTGATCCAGGCCCTTCACCGAACCGATATCTTCCGTGGATTTGTAAACTCGGTCCAGTACTACACGGTGTTGACCGGCCATGGCGTGCTGCTGGCACTGGTCTTCACCACTTTCTTCATCGCCGGTCTTTTTGTCTGGGGCATCAGCCGAAGCCTGGACCGGGAACCGGAAAATATCAAATTTACCTGGAGCTGGTTCTGGATCATGCTGGCCGGCACGGCGCTGGCTTCCGTCGCCATCCTGGGCGGTTTTGTGCCGGGAAGCACCATCAAGGCCAATGTGCTTTTCACTTTCTATCCCCCGCTGCAGGCCCATCCGATCTTCTATATCGGTGCGGTTCTGCTGGTTGTCGGTTCCTGGATGGCCGGTGCCGACTGGATCTGGTCGTACCGGAAATGGCGCGAGGATCATCCCGATGAGAAGATCCCGCTGCAGACCTACATGACGTTGTTCACCATGCTGATGTGGTATATCTGCACCGTCGGCGTTGCCCTGGAGGTGATCGTATTGATTATCCCCTGGTCGTTCGGCTGGGTTGCAACGATCGATCCCCTGCTGGCCCGCACCCTCTTCTGGTATTTCGGGCATGCCGTGGTCTACTTCTGGCTGCTGCCGGCCTATTTTGTCTGGTACACCATTCTGCCCAAGCTTTCGGGCGGGCGCCTCTTCAGCGATTCGATGGCCCGGGTGGTGTTCGTCATCTTCCTGATTCTCTCCACCCCGGTGGGCTATCATCACCAGTATGCCGATCCAGGGATCTCGGTGGGTTTCAAATTCTACGCCATGGCCACCACCCTGCTGCTGTTGCTTCCCAGCCTGATCACCCTTTTCACTGTGGTAGCCAGCATGGAGCACGGGGCCAAACAGCGCGGCGGAAAGGGCTACCTCGCCTGGCTGGGCAAGCTGCCCTGGAACGAGCCCGCGTTCGCCGGATGTGCGTTGGCCGGCATCATGTTTGCAGCGGGGGGCTTCAGCGGTATGGTTAACGCCTCGATGAACATCGACCTGCTGGTGCACAACACCATCTGGATACCGGGGCATTTCCACCTGACGGTGGGAACAGCCGTAGCGCTGACCTTCATGGCGATCACCTACTGGCTGCTGCCGCAGTTGACGGGCAAGAAACTGAAACACAAGACGATGGCACTGCTGCAACCCTATACATGGTTCCTGGGAATGACCCTGATGTCGAATGCCATGCACCGCGAGGGGCTGATCGGCATCCCGCGCCGCACCTCCGAACCGGAATACTCCGGATTCGATTTCCAGGCGATCTTCGGGACCCTCGGTGAAATGAAATGGCAGATTGCGATCGGCGGCACCATCCTCTTCATCTCGCTCATACTGTTTCTATGGGTCGTTATCGGTACCTGGTGGAAGGGGGAACGGGCCGACAAGCCGGTGGATGACTATCTGCCGCCCGCCCTGTCGGGTCCGGAACACTCCCCGAAGATACTCGACAACATCACGCTTTGGGTGATCCTGGCGATAGCGCTCTGTATCATCGCCTACTCCTTCCCCCTCTACGAGATGATCCAGGACGGACTGTTCTGGCCGGGATCGCCGCCCCGACCGGTCTGACAGGAAAACGACAATATTATTTAAATAAAAGGTGTGGGAGATCCTGAACGGAATGGTTTTCCCACACCTTTCCTTCTTTTATATAGCGCTCTTTACCACGCTGTTGAAATGCAATGAATCAGGAAACAGACCCCAAGCCCCGCAACCGCGAGACTCCGGAAGAACCGGACAACCGTTCCTGGAGATATGTCAAGATTTTTATCCTGATTGCCGTCGCCATTCCCGTGCTTCTGGAGCTCTTCACGCTTTTCAACCTGTTCAACGTTCGGCTGTTTGAAGGAGAAAAAGAGAATCTTCCGGCAACCCGGGCCGAGCAAAAGGTGGGAATCGGCGAACCGCTTCTCCCCGGAACCGTCCCGAGCATCATATTGAAAGAGGCTCGCGTCTGGGCTGAACCGGACCGGTGGGTGCTGGATATGACAATGGAAGTGGAACAGCTGCCCGAGCATTCCTATACTCTGAACCTGGACAGCCTGCATCTGCACAGCGGAAATACAATCGCCGGTCCCAAGACAAAACAGTGGGCGGGCGGTGCGGCCAAAGGAGGTTTCCGAACCGTCTGGAACATGCCGCCCGGCGACACGCCCGATCGGCTAAAGGTTTCAACGATCACCCAATTTGCTGAGGATTCGGCCCATGTCATAACTCAGGAGGTTTCACTGGGAAAGATTCCGGTACGGTACCCTTCAGCCGATACAGTGCAGACCCGTCAAGACACGACCGGTCGCTAGTCCGGCTGCCTCTCCAGCTTCATGGACCGCGAGGAGTTGATCACCACCAGGATACTGCTTCCCGCCATCGCCAGGGCAGCAAACAGCGGGTTGATCATCCCGGCAACCGCCAGCGGTATGGCGACAACGTTATAAAGAAACGCCCACCCGAGATTTTGCCGTATCCGGATCCGGGTGCGGTCTGCCGCGCTGAATGCGGAGAAGATTCGCTCGAGGCGGTCGTCTAGGATTACGATATCGGCCGAGTCGGCAGCCAGGGCCGTTGGACCAAATGCGATTCCGATATCCGCCTCCGCCAGTGCGGGTGCATCATTGCTGCCGTCGCCGATCATCGCCACCGACCCGCTTTTCCGCAGATTGCGGATAATCTCGCTCTTTGCCTCTGGGCGCACATTGGCAAACACCTGTTTGAGTCCCAGCTCCTCGCGCACCTGCTCGGCCGCCGCTTCACTGTCACCGGTGATCAGCACCACTTTACGCTCCTTGGCCAGCTCCCGCAGCGCCTTCTTCGATTCCGGCCGCAGGCGGTCACCCACTTCCAGGATCGACCTCACCTCGCCATCCCAGCCGACCGCCACCGGAATCCGTGCCTTTCGCCGGCATCGATCAATTTTTCCCTGCTGTTGATCCGAAACCTTCAATCCCTCCGAAACCACCCAGTCCGGCTCGCCCGCATATACCTGTTTCCCATCCACCAAGGCCCGAACCCCGGTGGAGAAGCTGTCGAATTCGGTGACGCTGTAGCCGTTTGTTTCCACACTCTCCGCTATCGCCCGGGCCGCAGGATGGGCTGCAAAACGCTCCACGGCAGCAGCCAGCGCCAGCGCCTGCTCATCTTCACCCCTGTCAAGCAGCTGCATGCTGCCGGTGGTCAGCGTGCCGGTCTTGTCCAGCGCAACGATATCGATATCCGCCCCCCGCTCCAGTACCGATACATCCTTGATGACGATCCGGTTCTCCAGCGCTTCGCGCACGCCGGAAGCGACCGCCATCGGGGTGGCCAGCCCGAGCGCACACGGGCAGGAAACGATCAGTACTGAGAGCCCCGCCAGCATCGAGCTGTTGAAAGGGTGTCCGTTAATAAGGAGGTAAGCCAGCGTTCCGGCCGCCAGAAGCAGCACGACGGGTACAAACCAGGCCGCCAGCCGGTCGGCCAGCCGCTGTATGCCGGGACTCGAGGATTGGATGTTCCACATCAGCCGAACCAGATGATTCAATGTGCTCTCCGCATCGGGGCCCGTTTCCACGATCAGCGCGTTATCGGTGACCAGCGTGCCTCCGATTACTGAATCGCCCTTTTTGCGCCGCACCGGCAGCGATTCGCCCGTGATCAGCGCCTCATTGACGGTCGCCTCCCCATCCACAATGGTTCCGTCGATCGGCACCCGTTCCCCGGCCTTGACCAGCACCCGGTCGCCCGGTTTCAGCTGTTCCAGCGGCACGGTAACAGCTGAGCCCTCCTGCATCAGGCGGGCTTCCCGTATCTGCTCGCCGGTTAGCTGGGCCATCAGGCCTGACTTACGGCTCCGTATGCGGTGCTCATAAAAATTCCCCAGCGAAACCACCATCACGATCGCCACGGTCACGTCGAAATAGACCTCGGTCATTCCCATCATGAACGCTACCACACTATAGCAGTAGGCGCTGAGCGCCGCAAGCGAAACCAGCAAGTCCATATTCGGTTTCATCACGGTAAGCGACACCCACGCTCCCCTCAGGATCGGCCAACCGGTATAACAGAGTACGAAAGTGGTCATCACCCAGATATTGGCAATGATAAAGGAGCTCTCCATCCCGGTAAGAGCCACCAGTCCCTCACCGCCAAGGTATAGGGGGTAGAGAAAAAGGATATAAAACACCAGCCCGAAGAGGCTGAAAATACCACCCATAACCAGCCGCCCTGCCCACTCGGTCTCCTCCTGCTGCCGGCGAATATCA
>JAWVYR010000122.1:0-7544 GCA_033722635.1 Balneolaceae bacterium
AAATTTGACCGGGAACTGGAGCAGACCTGAGATGAACAAGTCGAACCTGATCCGGCGGATCAAAGAGCTGGTACGACCACTCGAACCGGTTACGATCGATCATCCCATCCGGTTGGACACCCTCCGGGGCATACGCTGCGTGGCATTCGATTTTTACGGTACCATGTTCATGTCGGGAGTCGGTGATATCGGCATCGATGAGAAACAGGAAGCGGAAAGTGAACAATTCTTCAGGGAAGCGCTCCAATCCACCGTTTCGGCTGTCAGCGATCCGGAGGCCGGCAGCGCCGGACTGGCGATCTTCGAGGAAACGATTCAAACCCATATCGACACGGCCCGGGCGAAAGGAATCGACCATCCAGAGCCCGACATCATCAAGGTGTGGCAGCAGGTGTTGAATGAGTTGGCGGTTCAGGATCGTATCGAAGGTACAATCGACCGCACAACGGCCATGCGATTCGGCGTTGAATTTGAATTCCGCATCAACACGATATGGCCCTATCCCGGCCTCACGGATACCCTTCGCGCTCTGCTGGACCGCGAACTTACGCTCGGCATCATCTCCAACTCCCAGTACTATACGCCGCTGGCCTTTGAAGCTTTTTTGGGCCGTTCTCCGGCCGACTATGGCTTCGACCCCACCCTGCTGGTTTGGTCATTCGAAAAGGGTGTCAAAAAGCCTTCGACTGCCCTCTACCGCGTCTTCATCGAGGCGCTACCCCCTGAAATCCTGCCGGAGCAGGTGCTTTACGTGGGCAACGATATTCAAAAGGACATGCAACCGGCACACGATCTGGGCATGAAGACTGCTCTTTTTGTCGGGGACGAACGCTCCATCAGACATGAGTCCGATGAGATCGAAACGACCGGCTATCCCGATCTGATCATCGACGACCTGTCTCAAATAACTGAATCACTTCACTAACAGCCAAACCGTTTCGAACGGGGCCAGAACAATGGTGTCCCCGTCAACACTCCGTTGAGGATCCAGCAGATCTTCGAAGCCCTCTTCCCCGGCCCTTCCCAGCTGCCCTATTTGACCTGTATCAACGGATACCTCTTCACGAGTCACATTGCCGATCACCAGTATGCGTTCATTTTCATCCGGAGAGATCCGCTGCATCACGAAAAGTTCCTCCCTGATGTCGTACACTTTCTGAGCGCCTTCCGGATGAAAGGCTGGATGCTGCCGTCGAATATTCAACAGCTGTCTGTACCGGTTCAGAACTTCGTGGGCTGCATGCCCTGGGTCCTCCAAGCGCTTCTCCAGCTCCCCGAGCCTCCATCTCCTGCGGTTGATCGAGCGTTTGTGTCCGGTCTCCAGCACCCCTTCGATATTGTTTTTTCCCGCCACGAGATTCTGGAAATAGATGCCGGGCACCCCCTTGAGGCTCAACATCAGTATCTGTGAGCAGATAAACCGTTTCATCTGAAGCGGAGTATCCGGCTGTCCGGGATCCTCAAATGCATCGTAATAGGTGATATTCAGCTCATAGGGACTTTGCGTACCATCCCTGTTCTGTTTATAGGAGATGAACCCACCCCTTTTTTTGACGGCTTCCACCAGATACTGAAGCTCCTCATCAGGAACGATGCCCTCTATCGGCCTAACTCCGATTCCGTCATGGGAGGCGGTAAAATTGAAATAGGTGCCTCTCCCGGGCGGATCCGGCAAATCCCGGGCCCATTTGGTAAGATAGTGTGCATTTTCAGTCAATATAGCGTGCAGCAACAGCGGCGGCAGGGAGAACTGGTAAATCATGTGAGTCTCATCCCCCTCCCCGAAATAACTGATATTTTCCCGAAACGGTACATTGGTCTCGGTAATCAGCGTGACATGAGGTGCTGCATGATCGACAATATCTCTAAACAGCTTTACCACTTGGTGGGTCTCATCCAGATGAATGGAGCTGGTGCCGATTTGCTTCCACAGGTAGGCTACTGCATCCAGCCTGACCACGCTAATGCCCTGGGAGATATAAAAGAGGAAGATATCAATAAATTCAAAAAGCACCTGGGGATTGGAAAAGTCGAGGTCGACCTGATCCTCGCTGAAGGTGGTCCACACAAATTTTAGTCCGTCGGAGGTGTTTACTGCTGTCAGCAAGGGAGAACTTCTCGGCCTGGTCACCTCCGACAGGTCGCTGGATGGATCCACTTCAATAAAATAATCTTTACCGGGACTTATCCCCTTCTCAAAATTTTTGAACCATTCGCTAAAGCGTGAAGTATGGTTGATGACGAGGTCGGCCATCAGCTGATAATCCTGTGATAGACTGCGGATATCCTGCCACTCCCCGATATCATCGCGCACCTGCTTGTAATCGATCACAGAGAAACCCTCATCCGAAGTGCTTGGAAAGAAGGGCAGAACATGGACGCTGCTTATCGTATCGCCGATATATTTTTCCAGGAATTGTTGCAGGATATGGAGAGTGGATTCCCCATTTCCATCGCTGAGAATCATATCCCCGTAGGTAATCAGCATGGAATCCTCATGGGTCCATTTTTTCGGATTCTCCGGATTTCCCTCCGGGGTGTAATCATAACGGGATAACAGCTCTTCCAGCTTCTCTACCAGTTCCGGGGCCCTTTCTGCACCGTAAAGAGTTTCGAACCGTTTAAAAACCCTTTGCTGAAAATCCATGAATGATATCGGGGATTTTTTATTTTAGTTGTCTGACTTAAAGCTGTCTGCAATCAGGATAGAATTGGCCAAAAATAAAAAAACTATCAGAATTTTAAACATCCCCCTCCTGCAGATAACGATTATGGAACCGACGATCGGAAGAGGGTTTTTTATGGATCTATCCCGGTAATTGTTAACTTTAAGTTTGATTAGGAATCATTCCTTTATCGCATTACAAAACCAAATTAAGGTCTTCATCATTTAAATAAATGGATCGCGACGCGTTTCAAGAACGATTTAATCTTATCGGCGAATCTGCCGCCATAAAGCAGGTGATCGACAAAGCGATGCAGGTCGCTGACACCGATATCACCATACTGATACAGGGTGAGAGCGGCGTGGGGAAGGATATTACGGCCCGGGCGATACACGAGATAAGCCAGCGAAAGAAGAAGAACCTGGTCATTGTCAACTGCGGTGCGATACCGGAGGGCATCATTGAAAGCGAGTTGTTTGGTCACGAAAAGGGTGCTTTTACGGGAGCCCACGAGACCCGGGAAGGATATTTTGAGAAGGCCGACGGCGGCACCATCTTTCTGGATGAGATCGGCGACACGCCGAAAAGCGTCCAGGTGAAATTGCTCAGGGTCCTGGAAACCGGTGAGTACTTCAGAGTGGGATCCAGTAAACTTCGCACGACCGACGTGAGAGTGATCGCTGCCACCAACAGCGACCTCTGGGAGCTGGTCAGGGATGGATCGTTTCGGGAAGACCTGTATTACCGTCTCGACACGGTAAAGATTCGCATTCCCCCGCTCCGGGAGCGGCCGGAAGATATCATTCCGATCTTCCGTAAGTTCGTTACCGAGTTCTCTGCCAAGTACGATTCCGTGTTCAAGGGATTCTCCGACGAGGCCAAGGAACTGCTGGTCTCCTACCGGTGGCCGGGCAACGTGCGCGAGCTGAAAAATGTGGCTGAACAGCTGGTGGTGCTGGAAAAATCTCAATTTATCGACAAGGAGACCCTCCAAAAATATCTGAAGGGCCGACAGCATACCGGTTCGGCTGATAATCTCCCGGTACTCTCGGATGATTCCAAAAGGGACCGATCCGAATCCAGATCGGAATTTGGAGAAGGCGACCGGGAACTGGTTTACCGCGCCCTGGTGGAGCTACGCAGCGACATCAGCGAGCTGAAGAAGATGCTCGCCAGCTTTCTCTACTCGGCGTTCTCCGGCAAGAACCTCAAATCGCTGCCGCAGAGCATTCAAAGCGAGGTGCAGGAGGAGGCCGAAATCGCCAACGTCAATGTGGAAACGAAGGAAGAGGAAACGGAAACGTTCGGGGTTGATGAGTATTCCGAAGCCGATATTTCCGCCGAAGAGGTGGACGACTTCAGGGAGAAAGTGATCAATTTTTTCAACGGCGACCAGATCCCCTCGATTGAGAAAACTGAAAAATTCCTGATTGAACAGGCGCTCGATAAGTTCGAGGGAAATCGCCGAAAAGCCTCGGAAGCCCTCGGTATCAGCGAACGGACCCTGTACCGCAAGCTCGATCAATACGATCTTCAATAAATGATGAAAGACTATATTGATGATTATTTCAAATGGATAACCCTGCTCTCATTTATGCTCGCCCTAACCTCCCGGCCATGAATATGAAACAGATCAAGATATGCATAGCGGCCGCGATCCTTCTACCGATGCTGCTCGGCGGGTGTTTTCGCTACAGTTTCACCGGGGCTTCACTGCCGGAAGGCGTAAACACGATATTCATCCCTTTCTTTGCCAATCAATCCCAGAGCGGAATCGGAGATCTTAGCGACAAGCTGAACCAGGCACTGGTCAACCGCTTCATAAATCAAAGTCGCCTCGCTCTCGCCAACAACCGCGGCAACGCCGACGCTATACTGGAAGGCACCATCGTTCGATATACCAACCGTCCGTTCAGCGTCACCGGCGAGGAGATTGCCGATCAGAATCAGGTATCCATCACCGTTCGTGCAACCTATCAGCTGGCCGGGGAGGAACAGACGGAATGGAACAAGCAGTTCACGGGAACATCCACCTACGATCCCAATGAAAATCCGATCGACGGCGAAGTCAATGCCGCCGAGGAAGCGCTGGAACAGATCGCCAACAATATGTTCAATGATGCGGTGAGCGGTTGGTAGAACTTCAGTTTTATTTTGACTGTAATAGCCAGCAATTGTTATACTTGAAGAAGTGAGCACCTTCCAAAGAACAGCGACGCATGGATCAACTGCCAATTGAAATACCCGAATCACTCGAGCCTTACTTCGACCTTTTTCATCAAGATCCAGTTCGGGCAACCAACAAGCTGAGAAAAGATATCGAGCGTCGCGGACCTGATGCGGTCGCTTACTGTCTGCTGGCCTGGTTCTATCATCAGCGGGGGTTGGATGATCCGGCGCTTTTCAATGCGCTCAAGGCCAAAACCTACGCACCGGGCAGCACCTTTTTTGAACATCTTCCCTTCTATATGGCCCACCCCGACGGTTTCAATGCAGTGGTGCCTGACCTGCCGCAGCAAGATGAAGCGGATACACTGCAGAAGAAAGACAAGCCCGGCCCGGTGTTGGATCTGGATTCCCTTATCGATCGCCTCTCCAGCGTAGAGTCACAACGCATCAAGCCGGATATGGAGAAAGGCGGCGAGATCGATTGGGTGCCCGATAAGGCATTTGAAAATATTGATGATATCGCTTCAGAAACGCTGGCCAACATCCACGAAACACAAGGCAAGACGGAAGCGGCGATCAACACCTATCAGCGGCTGAAGAAACTGAATAAGGAGAAGAGGGAGTTCTACAAGGAACAGATCAACCGGCTCAAACAGCTGCGCAAGGTCGACAACAACGGTCCCGAAGAAGAGGAATAACTTATTTTTGGTTCAGCCGGTGATCGGCTTCCCTTTCACAAATGGATTGGCCTTTTTCTCATGACCGATGGTAGTTTCCGGCCCGTGGCCCGGCAGCACCCTCGTATCCTCGGGCAACGCGTAAAGCGTCTCCCGGATCGTTTTCTGCAGCAATTCAAAACTTCCCTTGTACAGGTCGGTGCGTCCGATCCCCTCCCGAAACAGGGTGTCGCCGGCTATCAGAATATTCTCCTGTTTACTGTATAAAGAGATATGGTCGGGAGCATGGCCCGGCGTGTAGAGTACGTCAAACAGGAATGATCCAAACTCCCAGTCCTCCTGCGGTGCCAGCGGTTCGGGTTCAAAATCAAATCCCTCCACCTGAAATCCGAACATTTGAGCCTGAGAGCGGTAGTTATCCCACAGGTACCGGTCCTTGTCACAGTAGAATACCGGCACATCAAAACGGGCAACCACTTTATCCAGGCCCAACACATGGTCTACATGGGCGTGGGTTAACACTACCGCGGTGAGTTTGGTATTCCAGCTCTCCAGCCGCTGTTCAAAAGATTGAAATTCATCGGGTTGATAAAAACCGGGATCGATTAACAGCGCCTCATCTCCGGCGGAGAGCAGATAGGTGTTCTCGGCAAACGGACCTACGGTAAATTTTTCCGTTTTCATTAAGGGTATTGGGATGGTTTTACGGGTATTGGCAATTCAAGGATATAAAAAAGGGATGCAGATCCCTGGAGGATGCATCCCTGAACAATCAAACGGTTAACTGAAAATGCTATTCTTCGTCCTTGTTTCCGTAACGCTTGTGGAAACGATCGATGCGGTCGGCTTTCTTCTGAAGCTTCAGGTTATCGGTATAGAACGGATGATTCTTGGAATCCACCTCGCTTTTGAATACCCCATCCTTGGGGTTCATCGTGCTGCGGGTGGTAAACTCCGTTCCATCGCTCAATACGACCGTTATTTCGTTGTATTCCGGATGAATTCCTTTCTTCATGGTATTGATAAAAACTGACTTTGATGTTTCTTTCTTTACAAACCGTAAATATACGGGTTTATTGCTGTGTTTGCAATGGAGCAGCTACTCAAAATCGTCATATTCATCGAAGTCATCCATCGAACCCAGCATGCTGCCCAGCATGTCGGAATAGGAGCGTTGATCGTCCATATCCTCCTTCCCTAGCATCGAGTGTTGATGAAGTGCTTCCAGCACCAGATCCATTATGACCAGCTTGTGCTCCTTGTTTTCTGGTGATCCATATTTTTTTACGATCGACTCCAGGCCATTGACCGACTGCAATTTTTTGCGGTATGATTTCAGGTCCAGATGATCCGGCAGCTCCAGCTCGTTGCCGTTAGCGAACCAGTCGAGGAGCGGTTTATAGACATTTTTCCCATTCTCTTTTTTCTCCTCCTGGGGATCGGGGAAATAGCGTGTAAATACCTGTTTTACCGCCCGTCCGATGACGTGCCGGGCCACATGGGCCGGTCCCTCCTGCTCTCCCTCATACACCAGCTCAAGCTTGCCGGTCAGTGCCGGTACCATGTGAAAAATATCGCTGACCCGCACGGTAGTAGAGGATTCCCCATTCACCAGTGCCCTGCGCTCGGCCGATGAGATAACCTGCTCCATGGCAGTAATGGTCAGACGTGTGGAGACACCGCTGTTCTGGTCGATATATTCTGAATTGCGGGCTTCGAAGGCGACCTGCTCGATCACCTCCCGCATCAGATCAGGCACTTCAACCTCCACCTCGCTCTCTCTTTCGGTCCAGGCCTCCTGACGGGTGATCTCCATTCCGGTATCGACCCGGCGCGGATAGTGAGTCAGGATCTGTGAATCGATCCGGTCCTTCAACGGGGTGATGATATTGCCCCGGCTGGTATAATCCTCCGGGTTGGCGGAAAATATCATGGCCACATCCAGCGGTATGCGCACCTTGAATCCCCGGATCTGGATATCCCGTTCCTGCATGATGTTGAGAAGGGCCACCTGGATCCGCGGCTGCAGGTC
>JAWVYR010000123.1:0-7522 GCA_033722635.1 Balneolaceae bacterium
ATCCTTCCCTTTAACCATCACTGCAGTACAATCCGCGCTGTTCAACTGTATCAGCGAGGGGGCCAAGCCTCAGAAAATCTATCTTTCGGACGCCCTAAAAGATCATGCCGAATACTGGCTGAAAGAATACCGTCTGGAGACATTCGATGTGGAGGCGCTTCGGGACAAGGAGCTCTACCTCCCCCCGAAATCACTGGAGATGCCCATCCTGCAGATGCTGAAAAAGCTGCATGAGCGATCACAGATCGAACATTCCAACTTTCCCGTATCGGCCTTGATCGAAACGGAAAGCGGGTATTACGCCGGTGTTAATATTGAAAACAGAGACTGGGACCGGGGACTGTGTGCCGAAAGGGTTGCACTCTCCAAGGCGCTGTCCTACGGCGTCACCTCGTTCCGTGCCCTGCATCTGCATGCCCGGGACGGTGATTTCAGCAGCCCCTGCGGATCCTGCCGGCAGGTGTTGCTGGAGCATATGCCCCGAAAACCGGTCAATCTCTATCACCGCGACGGCAGCAAATCGGAATTTTTTACCTCTGACCTGCTACCCTACAGCTTTCGCTCCTCCTCGCTGCAAAAAAACAACTGACCCTCTCCATCAAACCTATGTTTACCTATATCGCCGTTCTTGATTACAATCACCTGGACAATGGGGTATTTCTAACGGCCATTGGCCGGGCCCTTGCCCAACAGTCGGGGAACATCCGGGCCATACTGATCCATGGCGACAGCGAGTATACCGAACGGTTGATTCAAACCGGTATGATGCGCAGCGACGCCCGCAACCGGAGTATCAAGGATCTAAATCACCGGCTGGTGGCGCTTTTTGCCGACCAGGGCGTATCGGTCGTGGGGATCAACGGGTACCAGCGGGAATTTATCACGCGCAAGGGAGGAGCCCTCGATTTTGATCATTCTTTCTACAAAAGCCTGCCTTCGAAGTCGGTATTGCTGTTATCCAATCTGGTTATGGATGCTGAAACCGATATCGTTGAGCCGGTAGAGTTGCCGAATTATCTCAATTTCCTCCGATCGGAAATAGAACCGGACGAGGCATTCCTCTTCTCGGTCAAAAAGTCGGATGAGGTGATAAAAAACAATGAACTTGAGGATACCCTTCGGTGGGACGAGATGGATACAAACCTGAAAGAGACCTACATACCGGAGGAGTTTCACCACTACAACAAGGAGATCCGGTTGATTAACGCACAATCGTTTGGCAACCTGCCCGAGCAGAACAGGGGTTGTAAAATTTATTAAACGAGTGGTTATGTAAAATATCCCTCGTCAAGCGACCAAAAAAGGCCCCTATTTTGTTAAAATCCCCGCTCTTTCATTAAAATCGCCTTTTTTAACTTGACAGGACGCCTCCATATACATAGATTCGACCATTCGGTGTTGGGAAAAACTCATCACAGATGTAAACATTAATCAAAATGGAGTTCAATAATGAGCCGATACGACGAAATGCAAAACCTCTTGGAACAGCTGGAACCTGATATCAACAAATTTTACAACAAAGGTAACAAAGCTGCCGGTACTCGTGCTCGAAAGACTCTGCAGGAGATGAAAAAGAAAGCCCAGGAGATCCGCATGGAGATCCAGGAATGGAAAAATACCGGCAAAGTTGATCATATCTGATTACCTGCGTTGACTAACTAGACATTAAAATCCATACATTTGTACAAAAAAGGCCGCTCGTTAGGGAAGCGGCTTTTTTTGTTGCTATACATTCCACGCTACTGCAATTCTCCCCACACTTCCAACCGACCCCCTATTCTTCCAATGGAGCCCACCCAAATGAATTCCCGCCGGGATTTACGCGTTTGGGATACTGAAGATCCACCAATGAAAAACATTACAGATCATGGAACAAGATAAATTTATTGAGAATCCCGAAGAACTTGAAACCCCCTACAGCGAGGAGGAACTGGACCATTTTAAAAACCTGCTGCTGGATAAACGCAAGGAAGCGTCCGATCAGCTTGGCGATCTGAAGGCTTCACTGGAAGATATCACGGATGCCGAAGATGCCGACCGCTCCTCAACCACCCATCACATGAGCGATGTGGGCAGTGAAGTGGAGGATGAAGAGGTAAAATACGCTCTCATAGAGCGAACCCGCAGATATATCGATCAGATCGACCGGGCTCTTGAACGCATCGAGAAGGGCACCTACGGCGTTTGCATGGCCACCGGCAAGAAGATCGCCAAAGAACGTCTTGAGGCGGTGCCGCACACCCGCTACAGCATCGATGCTAAGAAGAAAGGTCTGGATGAAAAAGGGAATATTCCAAAGGATATAAAGCTTTAATATTAATAAAGCCGCGATACGATCGTATCGCGGCCTTCACTTTTTGAAATAAGTCCGAACCTCTCTAATTGTCTAAACCGGTACTTAGATCTCTCCGAAGTATCCGGGAAACCACATCTTCCGACTTGATGGCATCAACTACGTCATCCAGCCAGAGATCCCAGGCCATCTTGCCATGTTTATCTTCAAAACGGTTACGGAAATTGTTATCCTCATCCAGTTCCGACCATCCGTTTTCAAGATTGGATATGATGGCAACCTGGCTCTCGCCCGAATACTGCCGGGCATAAACACTGTAGCTGCCGTCAAAATCCTCAGCAGCCTTGTTCGCTTTATGCCACTCTTCAAGAGCTCTCATAAAACGGGGATATTCACCCGGCTTTATGGTAAGGACAGTAATCAATGATTTAGGTGCGATTTTCTCCATCGGATTCATCTGATACTTAGGCAGCAGTTTCCAGGCTGCCGGCTCCGCTGCATGCTGAACCAGCGGCATGACTTCACTGATCCAATGGTTGTCGTGGGCCTCTGAGAAATCCCGGTTTTCCCATTCCGTCCAGGTGTACGGCCCTACTGCAAATTCATAATGACCATGGTATTTGCCGGTGACCTCATTGAATACAGCTACCCCGTCCTCAGTATGAAACTTTTGATTATGCTCTTTTACTGCTTTCTCAAAAGCCTGAATCTTGTCATTGTGAGGTTTGAGCCATTGCACAAAAAAGATCTGATTTTCTGCACTTTCAGATTCCTGGGCAAAGACTCCAGATGATGCAATAAATACAAGGATTAGCAATATCGCTGTAAATCGTCGCATAGTGAATCCTCCCTCTTAGTAATTTAAGATTGATTTCGATCCATCTATACGTCCGAATACGAACGCGGTACAATATTTAAAATTTGAAAGAGAAGTTCTAACTCATTGCCGGATAACGAAATAGAACCGCTTGATCTAATGATTTGCTCAGTGCTAGACTGTTTATTCGAACTATCCTATTTGACCTTCTGGTACTTCGTCAACCTGAGATCACCATCCACGAGCTCGGGAAACATCTCGATCGCATTCTGGATATGATCTGTTTCAAAATGTTTGGAGAGGGCCTGCTCGTCGCGCCATTCCTCCACGAAGGTAAATTCCAGCTCGTTATTCATATTCTCCAGTAACTCGTAGCTGAGGCATCCCGGTTCCTCCCGGGTCAGGCTTACCAGCCCGGAAAGAAGTGATCTGAGTTCATTTCTTTTATCCTCCTTGGCCTTCAGACGTGCGATCACGTGCAAACTGTTGATAGCCATAGTCAATCCTCCTATTTATTGGAATGGGGGTTTAATCGCAGAACCGTTATCGATCCGTAAATTGATCAATTATAGCTATTTAGATTCAAATATCACAATATCCATGTATGTACAATGGAGTTCGATATTCTAATTAGAGTATCTCCACGGTATCTGGCCAGAAAGGGAAAACGCCGGGATATACAAATCCTGTTTACGGTAGGGCTCAGTACGGCTTTAACTTTAAAAGGTGAAGAAAAGCGTCAATCGAGGGATCAGATCGCTGCCCGGCTGCAGACCGAAGGCGTTCTCTCCGTAGATGATCGCTTCAATATTGGGGATGATATGTACCCTTTCATCCAGCGTCACATCCACACCACCCACGATAAAGGTCGACTCGGCCTCATCACTTAAGGGAATGTAGTCGTTATCGGCGGCCAGCGGATTGGGGTCGAACGAATGGTCGATTCTCAACAGGCCCGTGGCCTTTTCCGAAAATTTATAATTGGCAAACGCGGATACCACGTTCAAATCGAGATCAAGGTCGCCGCCGACAACTGCAAAGAAGTTTTTACGTTTCTGATAGGCGTAGAGGAATCCTGCGTTGACCGTTTCGCTTTGATAGCCAACAAAACCCTGCAGCGTGTAATAGTCGGTATCGTCCTCCAGATCGTTCCAGTCGCCGTAGACCTCCACCACTACGTTTTCCGTCAACTGATAGCCAAGCGAAAGCATCCACTTCTTCCCCCGGTCGATTTCCGAATTGTTGCTGTTGCCGTTGCCAAACATGAAATGGTACTGCAGCTTCCCATCCGGATCCAACTCCCCTTCAGCGGCTATGCCGAAATCGCGGGAGCTGCCGAAGGCCTGAAGGTCCAGCGGGGTCTGTTCCACCGATCGGTATCCCCACACCTCTTCCACCAACGCCCAGGTGGGTGTCTTGGAGATGCCCGCCGTAAAAGCGTGTTCGCCCCTTTCCCATTCCAGATACGCGTCCTTAACTACCGGCCGCATTTTTGCGGAGGATACAAAATCTCCTTCGCCGCTCATTTCCAGGCGGACGCGGGCTGAAAATGAATCGCTTAGTTCACGGTCATAGGTCAGATAGATGCGACGAATCCAAAATCCGTTTTCTCCCTCCAGATCAGGATCATGATTCTCGGCCATCCAGAAATAATCGCCAAACAGCAATCCACTCAGCTTCGCTTTTTCGCCCACCTGAACCTGGGCGTTAGCCAGGTATGTCCCCGCGAATAGAACAAGGAAAATCAAACACAGTCTTCTCATTGAAATGATCTTTTTTTTTGAAATTTGTGCCGATCAATTATGGGTGAACGGTCCCGGTACAGTTCAATGAAACCCGGGAAAGCGGCAATAATCTACACAGTGAAAACCAGAAGGGCAATAGAAAGTGATCAGTCATTGTTGTTTTTGACTTTCACTTTTTTATGCTTCAGTACTTTGGCTTCAATGTAAAAGATGAGCTCTTCAGCCACATTCTTTGTCAGGTCACCGACCCGTTCCAGCTTTCTGATGATCGAAAAAAGATAGAGGTAATTGGTGATATGCTCGGGGTTCTTTTCGATCAGCTCCCTGGTCTTCTCCGACGCTTCTCTGTTGATTTCGTTCAGCACCTTATCCTTCGAAAATACTTTTCTTGCAAGTTCGGTATCCTCTTTGATAAACGCGTTAAACACATTATTCAACATCTGAATGGAGATCTCGAACATCTCCTCAATGCGCATACTTTCCACAGCTTCGTCCTCGATCGGTTCCCCGAAATCGAGTATGTATTTGGCGATACTGTTGGCGTGATCGCCCAGCCGTTCCAGGTCGGAGTTCACTTTGAAGGTGGCCATCACGAAACGGAGATCAACCGCAACCGGATTAAAGAGGGCGAAGATATTTTCACAGTCCCGGTCGATCTTCAACTCCATCGAATCGACCCGCTTCTCATTGCTCGTCACCTCTTCTGCAATTTCCAGGTCGAAATCGGTAAAAGCCTTTTTACACTTTTCCAGCTGGGTTTTGACCAGGAACATAAGCTCCAGCATGTCATCTTTCAGTAACTGAATTTCCTTATCCAAATGTGTCATGTTGGCTGAACGATCTCTGGTTTTTTTATTCACAATCTGATCTCCCTCATAATATTAAGATACTAATTATTATGAACTCACATTAGCCGAATCTTCCGGTGATGTAATTTTCCGTGCGCTCCTTGTCGGGATTGGTGAATATCTTGTTGGTGTTCCCGTATTCAATCAGCCGGCCCATATAGAGAAAGGCGGTTTTCTCGCTCACCCGGCCCGCCTGCTGCATATTGTGGGTTACTATCGCTATCGTGTAGTTCTTTTTCAGTTCATGTATAAGGTCTTCTATCTTTCCGGTGGATATGGGATCAAGGGCAGATGTAGGTTCATCCATCAACAGTACCGAGGGTTTGACGGCCAGGGCACGTGCGATACAAAGCCGCTGCTGTTGGCCTCCCGACAGTGAAAGAGCCTGTTTCTGCAGATTGCCGTTCAATTCCTCATAAAGCGTTGCCTGCTTAAGGGACTCCACCACCCGCTCCTCGATATACTCACTGTCTTTGATCCCCTGGATGCGCAGGCCATAGGCTACATTCTCAAACACCGTTTTCGGAAAGGGGTTCGGTTTTTGAAAGACCATACCCACCATCTTGCGTAACTCCTCCACATTGATGGAAGGATCATAAATTTCCTTTCCATCGATCCGGATGGTTCCATTCATGTGAAATCCCTCGATATAGTCATTCATCCGGTTGAACATCCGCAAAAGGGTGGATTTACCGCATCCGGAGGGACCGATGAAAGCCGTAATCGCTTTTTCGGGTATATCCAGGCTTATGTCATAGATGGCCTGGAAATCGCCATAAAATACATCGACATTTTCAGCCCTTATTTTTGGCTTCATAACCCTGGAATTAGTGGTGTTGGTCGGTTTTGCTTTACTGGTTTTCGTGTCAAGGGTCTCCATCTGGAAGCTACTAATGTTAAAGATCCAAATATCAACTACCAAATCGAACTTTACCAGCTCAATTTTTTCTGCCAGCGGTAGCGTAGAAATACTGCAATGCCATTTAGTACAAAGGTAATCATGAGCAGCACGATGATAGCCGCTGCCGCGTTGATGATAAATTCCGGCTGCGGCCGTGATACCCAGTTAAAAATCTGTATAGGCAGAACGGTAAATTCATCCATCGGGCTGGTGGGTACAAAAGGCACATAAGCCAGGGCCCCCACGACAATAAGCGGGGCTGTTTCGCCGACCGCCCTGGAAATGGCCAGTATGACACCGGTCAGAATTCCCCCGAATGAGGCGGGCAAGATCTGGTTCCAGATCGTCTGCCACTTGGAAGCGCCGAGGGCCCGTGACGCAGCCCGTATCGAATCGGGTACGGCTTTGATCGCCTCGCGCGTGGAGACGATGATAATCGGCAGTATGAGGAGGGACAGCGTCAAAGATCCGGCAATAACGCTGTTGCCAAACTGCATCATCCGCACGAAGATCTCCAGGCCAAGCAGTCCGTAAATAATGGAAGGAACCCCCGCCAGGTTGGCGATATTGATCTCCAGAAAGGAGCTCCATTTCGATTTCTTTCCATATTCCTCAAGATAGATGCCCGCTCCCACACCCAGCGGGAAAGAGATCAGGGTGGTCAGCACCATGATCCAGACCGTCCCGGCCCAGGCCGTTTTGATGCCTGCCTCATCGGCAAACCGCGAAGGCAGGCTGGTGATAAAATCCCAGTTCAGCTCTTTGCCCCCCTGGTAGATCACAAAGCCGATAAAAATGGCCAGCACGACGATGCCGAACCAGGTGGCGGTGAGACCTGCCACCTGAAAGAGTTTATCCTTAAATCGATTGTATTCAGACCTATTCATATTTCTCCCGGTATTTCGCCCTGAACCAGTA
>JAWVYR010000124.1:0-7463 GCA_033722635.1 Balneolaceae bacterium
AGCCAGCACGCCGGTACCGCTGGCGACATCCAGTACCCGATCTCCCGACTTCGGCCTGGCGATATTCAAAATAAACTGCGAACAATCCTCGAACATCGCCGGAACCAGCAACTCCTCGTAGGAGGAGGCGATCGATTCCAACTTCTGTTGACTCAAATCATCCATAAAAAACTGCATTTAAGTTTATGATCATTGAGGTATTTAAACTTTATAAAATTGGAATGTTGTATCAAACACATTATTCCGACAGTAACTATGTTCCCCCGGTTTCTAAGAAGAGTATGGCTTAAAAAACAAACAACTGATGTCGCCTGCACAGGCAGATAAAGATATCCTTTGAAGATAATTACGAGACTAGATAGCCCGCTCCCTACAGAATATTCAGAAATATCAACGGTCGAAAGGATAACTTTTTTGGAGGCTGATTTATGAAAATGATCTATTTCATAAAGACTTGATTTGTCGAGTTTGAGCCAACCCCGATTCGTCCCAAACCAACAAACGTCAAATAGATTATTATGCCCGTTACCCGCCGAAACCGTAAAAAACCCCGTGGTTTAAATACATCGAACGATCTCACTGGTAGGCTTCTGTAGCCTCATCCAGCGTCTCATAATTATCGAATACCCGGTTCAACTGCGAGACCATCAGCAAACTCTGAATTTTTTCGGTGGCACCGGCGAGTTTCATATCGCCCCCGGCGTTTTTCATGGTGGTCAACCCGCCGATCAGAATACCCAGCCCGGAGGAGTTCATGAACTTAACTTTGCTCAAATCGACCACGACATTCTTTTTATCATTCTCGATCAGCTTGTGCAGGTCATCCCTGAAATCCTCAGCATGAGGCCCGCCCATGATTTTGCCACTGAGTGTAATGACCACACAATTATATTTTTCATTGATATCCCAGTTCATAATACCCTCCTACTTAGTTAAGGTTCGTTGATTCAACACCCTGGTTTTGATCAATATCTGAGAGATTATATACAAAAATAAACTTTGATTGACCAACATCCATTTCATTAATCTGACTGCTGCCTCTCTCGCCGAAGAAACCCATTTCATATTCATACTGGATATCAAAAATGTACAGACCTGCCCCATATGATGTCAATAGTCTTTCCCTGCAGGGTTTTTAGGAGTCGGTCAGGATGTAGCCCCGTTGCGGATTTGGCAGCGCATAAAGCCTCACTTTTTTATAAATTTGTCTGATGATCAACGAAACGGTCAAACATTACGAGATCAGGGAGAAGCTGGGCGAAGGCGGCATGGGGGTGGTCTATAAAGCCTACGACAGCAAGCTCGACCGCATGGTCGCCCTCAAATTTCTACCCCGATCGCTCTCATCATCCGAAGATCGCAACAAACGGTTCCTGAATGAGGCCCGGGCGGCCTCCGCGCTTCACCACAACAACACCTGCACGATCTACGAAATCGATGAGACCGCAGACGGACAGATGTATATCGTGATGCCGGTCTACCCGGGCAAATCGCTGGACCGGCTGATCGAGCAGGAGGGATTAAGCCTGGAACAGGCTCTGGACCTCGCCATTCAAATCGGCGAAGGGCTCAATGCGGCCCATGATCAGGATATCATCCACCGGGATATAAAGAGCAACAACATCATGGTCACCGATGATGGACAGGCGATCATCATGGATTTTGGTCTGGCCAAGCGCAAAGAAACGACCCGGCTGACCAAAACCGGCGAGACGCTCGGAACCGTCCCCTACATGTCGCCCGAACAGGCTACCGGTGATGAACTCGACCAGCGCACCGATATCTGGTCGCTGGGAGTGTTGATCTATGAGATGCTGACCGGGGAAACCCCGTTCAACAGCAGCTATCCGCAGGCCGTTGTCTATTCGATCCTGCATGAAGAGCCGGAAAACCTGATCAGCAAGAGCCCGGAGTTACCTGCATCGTTGGGCCCCGTCGTACACAAGGCATTGGAAAAAGACCGGGATCGGCGCTACCAGCAGGTGGATCAGCTGGTGGAAGCCCTGAAAAAAATCCGGAGAGATATCCGCACGGCTGATCAAGATGAAAAGCCCGTCCGCTCGTCAAAAGAAACCCAATGGTTCTCCTCTCCCCTACACCTGATCGCTCTTGTTCTAGCCACGGGCGTTCTTGCCGTTGCAGGCTATTTCACATTCAGTACAACGGCAGACCGTTCCGCTGAGGAGGTTTCTATCGCCGTACTTCCGTTTGAAACGATCGGTGAACAGGAGAACAGCACCTTCACCCGCGGCATTCACGGCGGACTGCTGACCCGGCTCTCCAACATCTCCGGGCTGAAGGTCACCTCCCGCACCTCCACCCTGCAGTACCGGGAACAGATCAAGCCGATGCCTGAAATCGCCCGGGAACTGAATGTGGACTGGATCGTCCGGGGCGAGGTACAGGAAACCTTGGATCGCGTACAGGTCGACGCACGGTTGGTATATGCACCGGAAGACCGCCAGGTCTGGGCTCAGAACTACCGGCGGAACCTTACCGCCAACAACCTGTTTGAGATTCAAAGCGATCTGGCCCTTGAGATAACGGGCGAGCTTCAAACACGGCTTTCACCCGAAGAGAAAACCCGGGTTGAGCGCAAACCGACCATGAACCTGAATGCCTATCGGAATTTTACGGAGGGCGTAAGTTTACTGGAGCAGCGCACTCCGGATGCCGTGCTCCGTTCGGTCGATTATTTCATGGATGCGATCGATGAGGATCCCGAGTATGCACCGGCCTGGGCGATCCTGGGAGAGGCCCTTATCTATATCGATTTCTATAAGTATGACACGATGGACAACTACAGCATATCGCCGCAGGAGGCGATCGATACCGCCCTGGAACTCAATCCCGACCTGGCGGAATCGCACGCGTCACTCGGTATCCTGTATTACACGCAGAAGATGGGAACCAAGGCCGTTGCCGAACTGAACAGGGCGATCGAATTGCAGCCCAGTTATGAAACGGCCCAGAACTGGCTGGGTTTTCTATATCTGCTGACAGGTCAGCCTAAGAAAGCGATCGTACATGCGAAACGTGCGATCGAACTCAATCCCCTGGCGCCCGCCAGCCGGCTCTATCCCTCCCTCTCCTATCTCGCCAACAATCAGCCGGAACAGGCGCTCAAAGAGGTTCAGCGAGCCCGGGAGATCCAGCCTGAATGGGGAGAGATCTATGCCTTCGAGGGGATCATGCTGTACCACAACGGCCGTTACGACGAGGCGTTGCACGCCCTGCAAAAGGCCGACAGCCTGATCGGCAGCGAAGCGAAATCGGTCTGGATACCGGATATGGCTTCTGTTGCCCGTCTGGCAGCCCGGGCCGCAGGTGGATCCCTATCCATCGATATGAGAAGTGCCAGCTGGAAATCCCATCCCTTCTGGTCGGGCCTCGAAGCGGCGTCGGCGAAAGACGTTGACCGTGCGATCAGCGAATTTCAGAAGATCGACCAGTACAGCATGTGGCCGAATATTTCACTCCGATATTATTTCCCTGACATACTCGGTCCTGTTCGCGAGGATCCGCGGTACGCTGATATTATCGATGCGATGAACAGGCAGTGGCAGTAGGGGAAAGTGCCTCGATTCGATCCGCCACCAGACAGAAAATTTTGAGTTTGATTTAGCGGGACCGGAGTCTTAAGACCCGTGAACCTCTGATTTGCAATTTGAGGAATAGATCCATTCAATCGATCCGAAACCTGCGAAAGGCTGTTTCGGATATGGGTCATTTGAATTTCGGATTTGTAAAATGTGGGCCCGGAGGGATTTGAACCCCCGACCAATCGATTATGAGTCGACTGCTCTAACCACTGAGCTACGGGCCCGTTGAAGTCACTTTATTCTTGAAAGGATGGCAAAGTTAACGGTTTTCCCCTCTTCTTACAAGGTTAACAAGATTCGGCAAGCCCCAATTTCCTGAATGCGCTCGAATCAGTTCGGTTGCACCTTTACTCCTTTTCCCTACAGCACCGGTGCCTCCTATTTTATATACTTGTTATATACCGATAAACAATGAGGATTGTATTATGAAAACCGTGCACTGGGGCGTACTGGGCACCGCAAAAATCGCCGTCGAAAAGGTCATTCCCGCTATGCAGCAGGGTGAGTATACTTTTATGGAGGGGATCGCCTCCCGCGACGAGGCAAGAGCCGAAAAGGCGGCAAATGAACTGGAGATCCCGAAGTCCTACGGAAGCTACGACGAGCTGCTGAAGGATCAGGAGATCGATGCGGTCTATATCCCGCTTCCCAACCACCTGCATCTGCCCTGGTCGCTCAAAGCGCTAGAAGCGGGCAAGCACGTGCTCTGTGAAAAACCGATCGCCCTGGATGCCGACCAGGCGGAGGAGCTGATGCGTGCCGCCGAAAACTACCCGGACCTGAAGGTGATGGAAGCGTACATGTACCGGCATCATCCCCAGTGGAAAAAAGTCAGGGAACTGGTACAGGACGGAATGATCGGCGACCTGCAAACGATCGATACCTTCTTCTCATACTATAATGCTGACCCGGACGATATTCGAAACCAGCCTCAGATGGGGGGTGGTGCGTTGATGGATATCGGCTGTTATCCCCTCTCCCTGTCACGTTTTCTTTTTGAGGAGGAACCCGAACAGATCTACGCCCGGATGAGAAAAGATCCCCATCTCAAGATCGACTACCTGACCTCGGCCATCATGGAATTTGAGCAGGGTACCTCCACCTTCACCGTCTCCACCCAGGCGGCACGCCACCAGCAGGTGGATATCTATGGCACCAAGGGCCGTATTTCCCTGCCGCTGCCCTTCAATCCGCCTACCGACCACGCCAGCCGAATCTTCCTGCATCAGGGACCGGATATGGAAGTGCTCGAATTTCCCGTATGCAATCAATATACCATCCAGGGCGATCTATTTTCCAGGGTTATCCGGGATGAATTCGAAATCCCCATCACCCTGGAAGACTCCCACGCCACCATGAGAGCGATTGACGCGGTGCGACACAGCGCGGCAACCAAACAGCACGACGAGAGTTATTGAATGAGGAATTAGGAATTAGATAACCCTGCCTCCTGCTTGCTCGCCGTATCACCCTGTTGCTGATACTATGAAGTGTAAGAGACCTTGTGCGAAGGAGAGTCAATTGTTGCTGCCGCTCGGTGGCATCATCAAACAAACTTTGAAACAATTCGGTATTCAGATATTCAGTAACCTTTAGTAAGGTCAGCCCGTATTTCGTTTACAGACAAAGTCTTTACAATCGTTCTTTTTCCATTCTATTCCTATCACTTTAAAAGTTACCATCATTTTAGTGATGAAATTCGGAATGTATCACAGATTTAAAGAGTTGTCCCACTGACACACTGATCAACTGATACACTGAAATGAAAAGACTCTCTATTTTAGTTACTCTGTTATTCCTATTTCCGCTTCTGGTAAGTTCCCAGCAGATCACCGATGACCCCGAGGCGCGCAAAATCTTTGAGGAGCTGGACCGCCGCCGCGAGCAGATCACCTGGGAGAAATCCGATATGAAAATGGTAATCTATGATTCGCGCGGGCGTACCCGCAACCGGTCGATACAATCCTACAATTACAACGAGGGGAGCATCAGCAAGAGCCTGCTGATCTTTGAATCACCCGCCAATGTAAAAGGGACGGCGTTTCTCACCATCGACCAGGGAAAGGAAGAGCTGCAGAAACTTTTTCTGCCCGCCCTCAACAAAGTGCAGATCATATCCGCCTCCGAAAAAAGCGACCGCTTCATGGGCAGCGATTTCACCTACGAGGATCTGGGCGACCAGGATCCGGAGGATTATGTATTTGAACTGAAAGAGCAGCGGGATACCAGCTTTGTGCTGCTGGCAAGGAAAACGGAAAAAAGCCAGTACGATCGCCTGATCTTCTATATCGATTCGGAAAAATACGCGATTCAAAGGGTGGAATACTTTGATGTGCAGGATGCCATGATCAAACGTCTGGTAGCCTCCGACTACCAGCAGGTGCTCGAAGAGGTCTGGCGGCCGAATGCCATGGTGATGTATGATCTGGAGAATGACCGGAAGACCGAACTGGCCTGGAGCAACCGGGTGATCGGTGAACCGATTCCGGAATGGCGCTTTACCGAACGGGGACTGCGACGGGGAGTACGGTAAATGTTTAATTATGAATTTTAAATTTTGAGTTGGATAAATCTGAATTCAAAATTCAGCATTTAAAATTTAAAATTGATCATTAAGTCTCCCGCTCCTTCAACTCCTCTTTCTTCGGTTTCACTGTCACCACCGGCATATCCACATGCTGGGCGACATTCTCGGTGGTCGAACCCAGGAACAGATGTGCCAGGCCGGTGCGTCCGTGGGTGGTCATCACAATCACATCGGCGTTTTCGGGGCCGTAATCTTCGATGCCGTAATGAGCCGATACCGCCCGTTCGATAACTGTATTGAGCTGATAGGTTTTACTGGAGGCTCCGTCGGTGATCACGATCTGATCCTCGAAATGCACCTCTCCCCTTCTTATCTGCACATCATGCATCTTCTTCTCGATCAGGTAATCGTCCAGCCGATCGATGATCGTCTCATAGATGTTCACCTCATCCGACTTCATGGGATCTTTGGGTATGCTCTCGGACAGGGTCCCATGCAGTTCCAGCACGTGGAAGAGGGTGATCTCCGCATCGTAGGTTTCAGCGAGCCTCAACGCCAGCGGAAAACAGGCGAAGGAACGCTCGGAGCTGTCGGTTGGCACCAGGATTCGTTTAAGTCCCTCCGGATTCAACCGCTTGTCCACAGAAAACACCGGTACGGTGGAATGGCGTATCACCTTCTCATTGACCGATCCCCGCAGTATATCCGATTCATGTTCCCCATTAGCCGACATGACGATCAGATCGTATCCCCCCTTCTCGGCCATATCAACAATCGCCCGGGAGGCTTTTCGATCTATACGCGCCTCGACCGCCCCGCGATTTTCCTTCTTGAAATAATCATCCATAACCCCCAACAGCTTATGCTCGGTCTCTTCAACGATATGAGGATACAGATCTTCCTCCCCCGTAATATCAAGAGGGATATCGAGCTTGTCGAGACTTTCGAAAAAGTATTTCATGGTGGGGATCACATGCAGCAGATCGATCTCAGCACCATACTTTCCCGCCAGCTCCTGCGCATGGGTATAGGCGGATACACTGTTTTCGGAAAAGTCGGTAGGCACCAATATTTTCTTTATATCGGACATTTCTGAAAAAATTTTCAATTAACGTTGATTAATTGTTTAGCAAAAGATAAAAAGCTGTTTTAAATTAGATGTAATAGAAATCCTGATAGTTCGATGAGGAATTAACAGAAATTCAGAACTTGTTCACCGGTAAACATAATTATTTAGGCCGTATATCGGAATTTCAGCAACGATGAACGACTGCTCCATCCCCCTTGCCCCCTTAAAAGGGGAAATATTCCGATCAGGTCTCATTCAACTTTAT
>JAWVYR010000125.1:0-7419 GCA_033722635.1 Balneolaceae bacterium
AGCCCCTGCTGCACGCTGTTGATGACGGCCAGCTCGGCGTTGCGTTGCTCGGTCTCGTTGAAGAGGCGCGCGTTTTCCAGAGCTACGCTCATACTGTTTACCAGCGTGATTAGCAGCCTTACATCGGAATCGCTGAAGGCATGATCAATGTCAACATACTGCAGGCTCACATATCCTCGCACACTGCTGCCGACCACCATCGGTACATAGAGCGCTGATTTGGTGAGTTTGGTTCCGGGTACCACCGTAGGTTCTTCACCCGTAATCGTCTCCCAAACCTCATCCGCATCTTCATTGATCAGGATGAGCGACTGGGTATCGATCAGGCGCTGCCGCAGCTTGTCGATCTCCCGCGGCTTGGGGAATATCCGTTCACCATCCTCAAATGTATATTGAAAGATTTCGAGATCATATTCCGGATCGAAGGTGGCGATCACCGCCACCTGGGCATCAAACAGGTCGCGTATGCGTTCGCCGACCAGCTCATAAATTCCTTCCATGTCCATCTCGGCGACCAATCCCTCCTGTACGCTGTTGATCACCGCCAGCTCGGCGTTGCGCTGCTCGGTCTCGTTGAAGAGCCGGGCGTTTTCCAGGGCCACGCTCATACTGTTGGAGAGGGTTTTTAACAGTCTTATTTCAGATTCATTAAAGGCATACGAATGATCCAAATTCTGCAGACTTACATAACCCCGAACAGTATCCCCTACAGATAATGGAACATAAATGGCAGATTTTATTTCCTGTGTGCCCGGTACGATTTCCGGCTCTTCACCGATAAGTTTTTCCCAGACCTCCGAAGAATCATCTTCGATATAGATCAGTTCATTTGTTTCAATCAAATGCCTGCGTGTTTTGTCAATAGGCCTTGAATCGGGGAATACCCTTTTACCATCTTCAATCACATATTGAAATATTTCGGTATTATATTCTTTATCAAATGTAGAAATGATGACTGCCTGGGCATCGAAAAGATCCCGAATTCTATCCCCCACCAGATCGTATATTCCCTGCATATCCATTTCGGCGACCAACCCCTCCTGCACGCTGTTGATCACCGCCAGTTCGGCGTTGCGCTGCTCGGTTTCATTGAAAAGCCGGGCGTTTTCCAGGGCCACGCTCATGCTGTTGGCGAGCGTATTGAGCAGGCGGATGTCGGAATCGTTAAAAGCGTGCTCCCGGTCCAGATTTTGCAGGCTAACGTATCCTTTGACCGTGTCTTCAACCATCAACGGCACGAAAACCAACGATTTGGGCGCTTCCGTACCGGGCACCACATCCACCGCGTTTGCCGCATCCTCGGTGATGTTGATCATCTCACCGGTGTCGATCAGTTTTCGGCGCGTCTCGTTGTAGGGTCGGCTTTCCGGGAAATGACGCTCCCCATCTTCGAAGGTATAGTGAAAATGTTCGGTTTCTTCATCAAGATCGAAGGTGGCGATGACCACCACCTGGGCGTCAAACAGCTCGCGGATCCGTTCCCCGACCATCTCATAGATCTGGCCCAGCTCCATGTTGGTCGCCAGTCCTTCCTGCACATCATTGATAATCGTCAACTCGGCATCGCGCTGCTCGAGAATCCGGGCAAATTCCTGCAATGTTTCCTGGCTTTTGTTGGTTGATTTCATACGTTGCCGTTTAATTTTACTTTGAAAAGGGTGCCGGTGGGGTCGCTTTCAAAATTCAGCGTGCCCCCATGCGCTTCGATGATATCCCGGGTGATGGAGAGTCCCAGGCCGGTTCCTTCTGTACCCTTCTTGGTAGTGAAGAAGGGCTGTAGAATTTTTTCATGCAAAGCTTCAGGAATACCACCACCGTTATCCTCTATTTCAACTATAATTTGTCGGTTCTCGCTTCGGGTACGAACGTTCAGACTGGGTTTGTAGGATTCGCCTTTCTCGTTTTCCTGTTTCATCCGCATCGCGTCGAAAGCATTGTTGATCAGATTCAGCAGCACGCGGCTGAAATCCTCCCTGATCAGTTTAGTTTCTCCCACTGCCTCATCCAGTTCTACCTCGATATCCACATTGATCGGATGTGAGCTGGCCCGCATACCGTGATAGGCAAGATTGGTAAATTCTTTGACCAGCGCGTTCAGATCGGTCGATTCCATTTTCCCCGAGCCGCCCCGGCTGTGTTGAAGCATGCTCTTCACGATGCTGTCGGTGCGGCTTCCGTGTTCATGAATTTTTTTGAGGTTATTTTCAATGTCGTTCAAAATCTCTTCCATCTCATTGACGACCTCCGTCCGTTCGAGTTCTTTCATCATCTCTTTCACTTCCTGGACCAGCTCTATCGACAGGTCGGAGAAGTTGTTGACGAAGTTAAGCGGATTTTTGATCTCATGGGCGATTCCCGCAGTCAGCTGTCCGAGAGAAGCCAGTTTTTCCTGCTGCACCAGCTGTTCCTGGGCCGACTTCAGTTCGCTCAGGGCAGCCTGCAGGTTTTGGTAGGCCTCTGCATTTTGTATCGCCACCCCGACATTTGCCGCGATGGTGGTAAGCAGGCGCTGGTCGTTCTCATCAAAACGATTCTCCTCCTCTTTGCTTTGCACACTGATCACTCCGATCGCCTCTTTGCCGGCCATGATCGGCACCCCCATGTAGGAGGCAACCCAGGTGCCGCTTTTTTCAGCTTCCAGGGTGGAGTACACCTTTTTAAGATCCTGATTGATCAGAATCGGCTCTTTGCCGGTGATAATTTTTTCAGTGATCCCCTTTCCGAAAGGCCGCGATTCGCTGGTATCCCCGTAATAATAGGGAAAGTGCAACATGTTGTTCTCACGGTCATGCAGCGCCAGGTAAACGATATCGGCTTTAAAGGTATCCCGCATCTGTTCGCCGACCAGCTCGATGAGCGCATCAAATTCGAGTTGCGATACCAGGGCCCGGCTGATCCGGTTCACCGTATCCAGTTCGGTGGCTCGCTGGTGGGTCTCCTCCAGCAGCCGGCTGGTTTCGTTAAAAAGCCGTGCATTCTCCAGGGCCACGCTCATGCTGTTGGTGAGCGTGGTCAGAAGGCGCACATCCGAACTGGTAAAGGCGTGTTCCCGGTCCACATTCTGCAGGCTGACCGACCCGATGACTTCGCTGCCGAGAATCATCGGTACAAAGATGGCGGATTTCGGAGGCAACCCCTTGCTCACACCCGTTCCGCCATATTTCACGGAGGTTTCCACATAGTCTTCGTTTATGAGTAGAGGTTCTTTTGATTTGATGAGATGTTCGTTGGCCCAGATCAGCGGCCTCGGGTCGCTGTATAGACGTTGGCCGTTTTCTACGGCATAGTCCCAATATTCGAGCCCCTGATCCGTATCGAATGTGCGGATGAGCAGTGTCTGGGTGTTGAGCACGTCGCAGATACGGTCGCCTACCAGGCTGAATATCGCTTCCATATCCATCTCGGCCACCAGCCCCTCCTGTACGCTGTTGATGACGGCCAGTTCTGCGTTGCGCTGCTCGGTCTCGTTGAAGAGTCGGGCGTTTTCCAGGGCCACGCCCATACTGTTGGCAAGCGTGCTGAGCAGGCGCACATCGAACTCGCTGAAAGCGTGTTCTCGGTCGACATTTTGAAGGCTGACATAACCCTTTGCGGTGTCCCTGATAATCAATGGCACAAAAACCATCGACTGGGCAAAACGGGTGCCGGGCACCGCTTTGGGCGACTCACCGGTTATGGCGGTGTAGGCTTTTTCTGAATTTTCATTGATCCAGATCATCTCCCTGGTTTTGATCAGCTGCTTGCGGATTTTGTCAAGGGGTCGGGGATCGGGATAAATACGCTTTCCATCTTCATACAGATATTTAAAATCCTCCTTCTTTTCGTCATGGTCGAAGATGGCGATGCAGGCCACCTGTGCGTCAAAAAGATCGCGTATACGGTCGCCTACCAGATCGTAGATTCCCTGCATATCCATCTGGGTTACCAGGCCTTCCTGAACGCTGTTTATCACAGCAAGCTCCGCCCGTTGCTGTTCAAGCTTGCGGGTCAGATCGTCAACAGTTTTACCATTATTTCCGGTGGTACTCATCGGTTGCCATTGAGGTTGACGGTGAAAAGAGTTCCGTTGCTGTCGCTTTCAAATTCCAGGGTTCCCCCATGTGCTTCAATGATATCATGAGTGATGGAAAGTCCCAGGCCAGTGCCCTCGGTACCTTTCTTGGTGGTGAAAAAGGGTTGCAAGACTTTTTCCCGTATATCATGCGGTATACCCGGGCCATTGTCTGCGATTTCGACCGCTACCTTCTCTCTCTCCCTGCGGGTTTTGACGGTCAATTTGGGCTGATAGGATTCGTCACTGTTCTGCAATTTCATATACATCGCATCAAAGGCGTTGTTCATCAGGTTCAGCAAAACCCGGCTGAAATCCTCCCGGATGAGATTCATTTCTCCAACCTCATCGTCGAGTTCGAGTTCAATATCCACGTTTATCGGCCGGGACCCGGCCCGCATGCCGTGAAAAGCCAGGTTGGTGAATTCCTTAACCAGCGCATTCAGATCGGTCGGCTCCATCTTGCCGCTACCGCCGCGGCTGTGTTGCAGCATGCTTTTCACAATGCCGTCGGTGCGTGAACCGTGTTCATAGATTTTTTTCAGATTGCCTTCCACATTATTTAACAGCGAATCGATCTCGTCCGTGATCTCCGAACGATCCAGTTTCCCTACCAGCTCGTCGATATCCTGTACCAGTTCGATCGACAGGTCGGCAAAGTTGTTGACAAAATTAAGCGGATTTTTGATCTCATGAGCGATCCCGGCTGTTAGCTGTCCGAGGGAAGCGAGCTTTTCCTGCTTTACGAGCTGCTCCTGGGTGTTGCGCAGCTCTTCCATCGCTTTGCGAAGTTGCTCATAGGCCTCAGCGTTTTGCATGGCGATACCCACGTTGGCGGCGATGGTACTCAGCAGGCGCTGGTCATTTTCATCGAACCGGTTCTCTACTTCCGTACTCTGTACACTGATCACGCCGATAGCGTCGTTTCCGATCAGGATCGGGACCCCGAGAAAGGAGGCCACCCATTCTCCCTTTTTCTCCGCTTCCAGCCGGTCGAACGTTTCAACCAGGTTCTGATTGATCAACAGGGGTTCCTTTTTGGTAATGATCTTCTCGGTGATACCGCTTTCAAAAGACCGGGATTCGATTACCTCGCCGTAGGTGTAGGGAAAATGCAGCATGTCGGTATTCGGCTCATACAAAGCCAGGTATACGATATCGGCTTTAAAGGTATCCCGCATCAGTTCGCCAACCATCTCAATCAGCGCAACCAGCTCAAGTTGGGAAACCAGGGCCCGGCTGATCCGGTTCACCGTATCCAGTTCGGTAGCCCTTTGGTGGGTCTCCTCCAGCAACCGGCTGGTCTTATTGAAAAGCCGCGCATTCTCCAGGGCCACGCTCATACTGTTGGTGAGGGTGGTGAGAAGCCTGACATCCGAATTGCTGTAGGCATGCTCCTTATCCACGTTCTGCAGGCTTACCGATCCGATCACCTGGTCCCCAACGATCATCGGCATGAAGATGGCGGATTTTGGAGGCAGCCCCTTGCTGAATCCTTTACCACCGTATTTCCGGGCTGTTCCGGTATAGTTCTCATTGATCACCAGATGTTTCTTGGTTTTAATCAACTGCCGGTTGGCCCAGTTTATCGGTCTTGGATCGGCATGCAGACGTTCCCCTTTTTCGACAGCATATTCCCATACTTCGAGGCCTTCTTCGTGATCGAAAGTCCTGATGACCAGGGTTTCGGTATCCAACACTTCGCAGATGCGGTCACCCACCAGGCTGTAAATGGTTTCCATATCCATCTCCCGCACTAGCCCTTCCTGCACGCTGTTGATGATCGCCAGTTCACCGTTGCGCTGTTCGGTTTCGGCCAGCAGTCGGGTGGTCTCATTGAAGAGCCGGGCGTTTTCCAGGGCCACACTCATGCTGTTGGTGAGGGTTGAAAGCAGCCGCACATCCGATTCTGAAAAGGCTTCTACCCGGTCGACATTCTGAAGGCTGACGGATCCAACTACTTCATTTCCGACAATCATCGGCACAAAAACCGCAGACTTGGGAGGAAGTCCTTCTGTTACCCCCTTTTCTCCATATTTTTTTGCGGTCTCAATGTAATTCTTTTTGATCAACAGCGTTTCCTTGCTATTAATCAACAACCTGCTGGCCCACATATAAGGCCTGGGATCTAAGTTAAACCTCTTTTCTTTTTCAACGATATATTCAAAATTCTCCAGCTCCTCATCGTGATCATAGGTTCTGATGACAGTAACCTGTGCATCAAACAGGTCCCTGATACGGTCGCCCACCAGGTCATAGATTCCCTGCATGTCCATCTCGGCTACCAGCCCTTCCTGCACGCTGTTGATCACAGCCAGCTCGGCGCTGCGCTGTTCCGTTTCGGCCAGCAGTCGGGTGGTCTCGTTGTAGAGCCGGGCGTTTTCGAGGGCCACACTCATACTGTTGGTGAGGGTGGAAAGCAGTTGCACATCCGATTCCGAAAAGGCTTCTACGCGGTCGACATTCTGAAGGCTGACGGATCCAACCACTTCATTTCCGACAACCATAGGCACAAAAACCGCAGACTTGGGAGGCAACCCTTCTGTTACCCCCGTTTCTCCATATTTTTTTGCGGTCTCAATGTAATTCTTTTTGATCAACAGTGGTTCTTTGCTATTAATCAACAACCGGTTGGCCCAGATTATAGGCCTTGGATTTACATGCAGGCGTTCCCCCTTTTCGACAGCGTATTCCCATACTTCCAGACTTTCATCGTGATCAAAGGTTCTGATGACGGTCACCTGGGCATCAAACATATCCCGGATACGGTCGCCCACCAGGTCATAGATTCCCTGCATATCCATCTCGGCTACCAGCCCTTCCTGCACGCTGTTGATCACGGCCAGTTCCGCCTCCCGCTGTTCCAACTGCCTGGTGACTTCAGCAAGCTCCGTTTTATTACCCGGGGCGTTTTTCATAGGCCTTTTATGGATTTTCGGAATTAAGTACCTGTTCGATGGTATATTTTAGACTCTTTGTATACGTGTGATAATCAAACAGGCAATATTCCGATTTTATAGAAGAAGGTGTGGAAAAAAGGTAGGTCTGGATTCCAAAACACCCCAATCCTGCCCGACCTGCTTGCTGTTCTAAAGCGTAAATCCCACATTTTAGATTTCCCCCAATTTATAAATAATATCCTATTTTTCTACTAATTGTTTATAAGCGGCATATTGGATTCCAGAATTAAGGCGGCAATATGGGTGACGAGTAGTCAGAAAGGGAAAAAGCACCAGCATCGGTATCAACTTCCATACCGATATAAACAGGATTAACCCTACAGAATAAAATTTTTAATACTTTATTTTGATGATACATTTTAAAGCTGGTATCCGGTTCTAGTGAAAACAAAACGAATTCCTGGAAGA
>JAWVYR010000126.1:0-7360 GCA_033722635.1 Balneolaceae bacterium
ATTCTTCAATCAAATTCTGATCCCTAATAGTTTATATTTTCGGATTATGGGTTCTTTGGTCTTTTATAACATTCTGTAAATAATCAAGATACTGTTCCGAAACACGTTCCCAGTTGAAACGCTCCTGCACATAGCTCCGAGCACTATCGGAGAGCCCGGAAAACCCGTTTTCCAGCACCTGATTCACTTTCTCCGAAAAACGGTCTGGATTTTCCGGTGGAACCCGATACCCATTCTTACCCTGCTCGATCACATCCCTGATCCCCTCCAGGTCGGAGGCTATTGCCGGTGTCCTGGCCATGTTGGCTTCCAATAGTACGATACCAAATCCCTCCATATCCCCTTTCACCGGAATGTTCGGCATGATAAACAGGTCGGCGGCGGCATAGGCCTGCTTCAACACCTTGTCGGGCTGCCGCCCCAACAGGAATACCCGGTTCTGTTGACCGGTTTCACGGACCGCCTCGGCTATATTTTCCGATTCGGGACCGTCACCGATCACCAGATACAGGGCATCGGAATGTATTTTCGGGAGCACTTCACGGATAAACCAGGCATGCCCCTTCCGTTTCACCTGCCGGCCCACGGTCAGCAGAAAATATCGATTCTCGAGTGGAATACTGAATTTCCGACCAAAAAAAGCGCGGGATGATTCTTTATTCGGGAATTGATCCAGTCGTTGCAGGTCGAAGCCGTTGGGGAGCGATACCCCCTTCTCAGGATCCATGCCCCGGTCGATACAGGCCTGCCGGGTGGCCCTGGATACCGATATCACGCCATCCAGGCTGCTGAACACTTTGGGAAGGAACCATTGGTAGATACCTACCGGAAGCGTCACATCCTGCCCGTGGTTGATCGTCACCATGGGAATATCGACTCTCGACCTTATAAACCAGGCCAGGCTGGCTGTCACCATGGAGGAGAAGAGGATCACATCGGCATCGAACTTCCGGGCTTGCCTGGGGATCTTCAACAACAAACCAACAAGGAAGAAAAACGTCTTGATTCCGATCCATCTCCAGCTGGCATGCAGGGTTAGAGCTTTCAACACCACATCATCCTTCCGCTTCAGCTCCCTTACCAGCTGCATGCTTACCCGCTGCATTCCCCCCATATTTTTCAGCGGGGCATCTTCAGGCGGGTGTAGATGTGATATATAGAGTATCCGCAATGTTCGATCAGTATTTTAACTGGGGAATCGGTTCCTGCAGGGCTTCACGGTAATTTTCCAGCAGCTGATTGTTCACATTTTCCCAGGAGTAGGCCATCGCTTTCTGTCGTGCGGTTTTACCCATACGTTCCCTCAACTCATTGTCGGAGGCTATTGTTCGCACAAATTGAGCAAATTCATCGGTATTTCGGGGAGGTGCAAGGTATCCGTTCACCCCCGCTTCCACAAGCGACCGGCTTCCGGTGGCATCAGCCACCACACAGGGCAATCCACAGGCCATCGCCTCGAGGGTGACGTTGCCAAAAGTCTCGGTTTCCGAAGGAAAAAGAAAGATATCGCTGCTCGCATACGCCCGGGCCAGCTCATCCCCCGTGATGAATCCGGTAAAATGGGCTTCGGGCAGCATATGCTCCAGCTCCTTTCGAGCAGGTCCGTCTCCCACGATCATCGACTGGGTGCTGAGCTCCGATCCCTGCAGTTTCTTTACCACATCCACGAAGGTCTGCAAATTCTTCTCCCATACAAGTCTCGACACAAAACTGATTACCTTGTCGTTATCCTTAAACCCTACCTCCCGGCGCCACTCAAGATCCCGCTTGTCGGGGTGGAACAGATCGGTATCCACCCCTCGAGCCCACAGACGAACACCCTCATCGATCCCCTGCCGGTTGAGCTCCTCGGCCATGGAGGGCGACGGCACATAGATGTGCTTGCACTGGCTGTAGAACCATTCAAGGTATTTCCAGCCCAGCACCTCCAGCAGTTCCAGGTTATAATATTTCAGATAGCTGGTAAAATGGGTGTGGTAGGAGGCTACGATCTGAATATGATGGGACTGTGCATACCGCATCGCCCTGAATCCCAGCAGGTCGGGGGTGGCGATATGGATAAGTGTGGGATTGAATTGATCAAGGCGCTGCTGCACCGAATCGGGGAAACCGACCGACAAGCGATATTCCGGCCGCCCCGGCACCGGTATGGAGGGCACCGACACCAGCTCTCCGGCGTGATCAAGGTCGGGATCGTCCACCGTGGGTCCGAACACCAACACGGGGATCTCTTTGGACTCCAGGAATTCCACCAACCGGTTAAGCGTCAGCGAAACGCCGTCGCGTATATGATTGTAGTTTCCCGTAAATAAGGCTACCCGAAGTTCGCTCATAAATTTTCAAATGGTACACTCAGATTTGTATCTTTCCGGCTGTTGAGAAATGTTCTCTGTTAGGGGACGTTTCAAGGTTATCCAAAGCATTATTTAATATACAAAAATTGATGAAAGCCTTCGTCACAGGCGGAACAGGGTTTATCGGCAGTCACTTGGTGGATACACTCATCGACCAATCGATCTACGATGAAATTCGCTGCCTGGTGCGCACTGATGAAAGGTGGCTCTCTGGCAAGAAATACCGGAAGGTCGAAGGTGACCTGCACGACCTCAACGCGCTCCGGCAGGGAATGAAAGGTGTGGACCACGTCTATCACCTGGCCGGCGTAGTCAAGGCCCCGAGTTTGAGCGATTATGAACACGCCAATGTCGACGCCACGGAAAACCTGATCAGGGTTTCTCAGAAAAACCGGATTAAAAAACTTGTTGTGCTCTCCTCCCTGGCGGCTGCCGGCCCCAGCCATAACGGTCCCGTTACAGAACAGGATCCGATGATGCCGGTAAGCAACTACGGCAAGTCGAAAAAGAAAATGGAAGCATTGATCCATCGCATCGCCGGCGAGGATCAGTCGATCACCATCCTGCGCCCCTCAGCTGTCTATGGACCGCGGGAAGACCAGATCTATTCATTCTTCAAGATGGTCAACAACCGCATCTGCCCGATCGTCGGCGACGGACAACACCCGAAGATATCTATGGTCTACGTTAAGGATGTGATACAGGGCATATTGAAAGGTATTGATCAGAGCGAGACGGGGGTTCACACCTACTTCATTTCAGGAAAATATATACACACCTGGAACGAGATCCGGGAGACGACCACCCGGGTATTGGGAAAGAAAGCGATTCCGATCTACCTTAAACCGAGATGGGTGAAAAAGATTGCCGGCGTCGTTGAAAAAACTGCATCATTCTTTGGAACTTATCCCGTTATAAACCAGGATAAAGCCAAGGAGATGATCCTGGAGTGGACCTGCAGTATCGAAAAAGCACAGAAGGAACTGAACTACAACCCCAAATACACCCTTGCCGAAGGAATATCCAGAACCATACACTGGTATCAAATGCACCACTGGCTATAGGAAAAATCTGTTATGAAGCATAAAATCGTTGTCATACCGCTCCTGTTTTTAATCCTTGGTTTAACCCTGAGTATAACGGCCCAGCCGCGGTTGAAAAAAGATCTTTCTTTTGTGATGGAGATACCGTCGGTGGTCGCGATGGAAAGCTCTCTCGCACACCTTTATGTGTTGTCAAGGTCGGAAGGGATGGTCGTTTTCCGTACGGTTCCCGATACCCTGCAGTGGCTCTATTCCTCCACCGGTATGGATCAGCGGGGGAACGCTATCTCCGCGGATATTCGCTTTGCCTATCTCTACGGATACAACCGGCGGCTCACAATCCTGGAACCCACCTCCGTACTGGGGGTTTACTCCTCCACCCTGCTACCCGAAAAACCGCTGGATGCGGAACGGATCGGAAACTACCTCTATGTGGCGATGGGGGCAGGCGGGCTGGGACGACTTTCCCTGGAAACGCCCTCGACGGTCGACACCCCGGTTGAGCGGGTCGAGAAGGGGCGGTTGAACGACCAGGAGATCATCGACCTGGAGTCCTCGCAAAGCCAGCTATTTGCACTCTCATCTGACGACCATCTATACGTATTCGGCAAAGACAATCAGGAAGTCCAGCTCTCCGAGGTGTTCGACCTGACTAACAGCCTGCAACATATCTTCCTGGTAGGTGAGGTGCTACTGGGCAGCGACGAGAGTGGAAATATTTTCGAAATTGACGGATCAGGTGTACTGAACCGCCTGGGATCGGTGGATGGGCCGGTCAAACAGATCGAGAGCTGGAGGGATTGGCTGATTATCAGGGATGCAGAAAACCGCCTGTGGACCTCCTATCGGAACCGGTCTCCGGAATTGTGGAAAAATGACGGGAAGGCCGGCAACCAGTTCACAGTCAACAAAGGTACTTTCTGGCTCTTTGAATACAATAAACTCAGCCGTATTGTCTCTGCACCTGCTGCACAAAACAGCTCCAACACCGAAGAAAATCCCGTCCCGGAGCAGATGAAACTTCAACCGGTAAAAGACCAGATAATCCCCTATCCAAAACCGCTGCTACTTTCCATCGGATTTAGGGACGACTATCCGATCGACCAGGTACAGCTGGTGTATCAGTCTCCTAGCGTTGATAATGCAGAGATCCGCGGCAACGGCCTCCACTGGCAGCCCTCAGCCGATGATGTGGGCACTCACCGATTCAAGATCATCGCCACGGCCAGCGACGGACAGGTCGACAGCACCCGCTTTGCCGTGGATGTGCGTTCATTCAACGCCCCTCCCAGATTTGCGCCGCTGCGCCCGGTAACCATACCGGTCGGCGAGGAATTCACCCTTCCGGTAAAAGCGGTGGATCCCGACGGCATGGACCAGAACCTGGTTCGCTACCTGGGCGTAGATCTGCCCGAAGGTGCCTCATTAAGTGAGAAAAGCGGTACCTTCACCTGGACACCAGAAGCGCGCCAGACAGGAAAAAACAGCTTCAGGGTTATTGCCACCGATCAATACGGCGCCGCTTCCTCCGTGGAGGTGACCCTTCGTGTCATCGAGGCCAAACGGGGAGAATAGGAATTGCTCTATTACATAAGCTTCAACCCTAATCCTACGGTAATCAAAGATTGACTGAGGAAACCTTCCGGACAAAGTTGCTGAATTGGTTCGACCGGTACAAGAGAGCGCTCCCCTGGCGGGATGTCGGCGATCCCTACCTGGTCTGGATATCCGAAATCATGCTGCAGCAAACCCGTGTCGATCAGGCCAAACCCTACTTCGAGCATTTCGTCAAATGTTTTCCGACTGTTGAAGCACTGGCTTCCGCTGATCAGCAGGAGGTGCTTAAGGCATGGGAGGGCCTCGGCTACTACAGCCGGGCACGCAACATGCATGAGGCATCCAAAACAATCATTGAAAAATATGACGGCCGTCTGCCCCGAAGCTGGGATAAGATTATCGAGCTGAAGGGGGTGGGGCCCTATACCGCCGCAGCCGTTCTCAGCATCGCTTTTCAGAAACCCCACGCCGTTGTGGATGGCAATGTGATTCGGGTGATGGCTCGCTACCTCGGTATCGAGAAAGATGTCAGAAAATCCGGGGTGCGCAATACCATCCAGGAGGAAGTGGACAGGCTGATCGATCGCGACCGGCCAGGAGATTTCAATCAGGCCCTGATGGAACTGGGGGCCACTGTTTGCACTCCCGCCAATCCTGATTGCGAGAAATGCCCCCTCCAGGAAGGCTGCGTGGCTTTGAGGACGATGAAAACCGATCAGTTGCCCTACAAATCGCCGGCCAAAAAGGTGCCCCACCACGACATCGCGGTGGGCATTGTAGTGAATGAACACCAGGAGGTACTGATCGCACAACGGCCCGAAGATACAATGCTCGGCGGATTGTGGGAGTTTCCGGGTGGGAAACAGGAGAATGGAGAATCGATCCCCCAAACGATCCGAAGAGAGCTCAAGGAGGAGCTGGGCATCGCCGTGGAGGTTGGGCGTCCGTTCATGTCGCTCGATCATGCCTATTCCCATTTCAAAATTACTCTCCATGCCTACCTGTGCCGGTTGAGCGAAGGGACGCCGACACCCCGTGAAAGCCAACAGGTTCGGTGGGTCGCGATCGACGAGCTGGAGAAGTATCCCTTCCCCAAAGCCAATCGAAGATTGACCAGGCAGTTGATATCCACTGATAACCTGAAGCCCGCCACTACCGATGAGTGAACTAAATCTTCTGCCCGAGCAGGCCTATGCCGACCTGAAAACCTTTCTCGACGGCTGGGTGGAACGGACCGAGACCCCTTCCTACATCGAGACCGATCCCGTGCTTTTCATGCATGCCTACGAGGAGAAGACAGATCGCGAGCTCGCGGGATTTTTCGCGGCCATCATGGCTTGGGGACGTCGGGACATCGTGATCTCCAAGGTGGATGACCTGCTTCGACGCATGGATTACCGTCCCGCCGATTTTATCCGCAATTACGAGCCTTCCGACCAACGGCATTTCCGGGGCTTCAAGCACCGCACCTTTAAACCGGTCGATATTCACTGGCTGGTGACCATCCTGCACCGAATCCTCCGACGCTTCGGGTCTTTTGAGGCTTTCTGGAAAGAATGTTACCGCAAGGCCATTACCAGTGGCAGGGAGCTGATGGGCGTCTTCCCCGAACAGTTTTTTGCCCTTGCCCCGGAAGCACCCCGCCGAACCCGGAAACATATATCCAGCGCCGACAGGAACAGCGCCTGCAAGAGGCTCTATCTCTACCTGCGGTGGGCTGTCAGGAGCGGAAGCCCGGTAGATACCGGTATCATGAGTTTCATGCCCCCTTCCGAACTTAAAATTCCGCTGGACGTTCATGTGGCCCGCCAAGCGAGGCTGCTGGGTCTGCTGGACCGCAAATACAACGATTGGAAAGCCACAACGGCCCTCACAGCTGTCCTTCGGAGGCTGGATCCCGGTGATCCTGCAAAATACGACTATGCACTGTTCGGGCTGGGCATTTCGGAAGAGCAGCCACCGGAGAAATTCCTTGTCAACAGGCAGTATGCTATGGGCGTGAACTAATTATGGAACTCAACCGTTAAAAAGATGACATTTAAGCAGGAAAACCCTTATATTGGGTATTGCGTAAAAAACGAAATTTCATTTAGCAACACAGAACAGACACACAGATATACATGGTAGGAGTAGAAGTAAAAGATAACGAAAGCATTGACCGCGCAATCAACCGCTTTAAAAAGCTGGTTACGCGTTCGCGGATCTTGAATGAATACAAGGACCGGCAGCAGTATACCAAGCCCTCCGAGGAACGTCGGGAAGCCCTGAAGAAGAGTAAACGTGAGCAGCGGCGGCGCAATCGGGAGAATTACTAAGAAACCGCTTTTTCAGTACCCAAGAAATTTCCGGTCCTGCGGCGTTCATCGCTGCAGGGCTTTTTTTATGGCTTCCTGAATAGTATTCACC
>JAWVYR010000127.1:0-7351 GCA_033722635.1 Balneolaceae bacterium
TCCTTTCCCTGGTCGAGCGCTTCCCGGGCCACCGTCGCCTTGAATTCCGGACTCTGTTTTTTGGATTGATCAGCCATAATGCCCTTCTAACCGTTAATCATTAAAAATCGATCCTGTTTCATGTATCAAAAATCAATGGTGTCCCACCGACTCCGCCAGTTTCGGGTCGTTTACCGGAACCAGTTTGTGTTTCCTGAACTTCCGGAAGAAGAGTCCGAAAAAGATGCCTCCGAGACCAAGCAGGGCGGTCAGATCCAGCCAACTGAAGTGTATGCCGTGTTCATGCAGCACCGGCATCACCAGCCAGTAAAGCTCCACAAAATGTGTAAAGAGGATGAGGACCGACATGCTGATGACCAGCGTGTAGTTGTGTTTGGCGTCCTTGTTCAGCAGTACGATGAATGGTATTACGAACCTTCCAAAGAGGATGATCCATGCCAGATACTCATATCCCCCCTCCAGTCGATGCAGGTACCAGATCGTTTCCTCCGGGATGTTGCCGTAATAGATCAGCAGAAACTGGCTGAACGCTATATAGGCATAGAAAACCGTAAAACCGAACAACTGGATGCCGATATCGAATAGGTGTTTCTTCTGAATCGTTTCGGTCAAAATGCCTTTCGACCAGAGGAACACCACCAGCAGCGCCAACATGGCGAACAGGGCCTGGAAGCTCATTGCAAAGAAGTAGACGCCAAAGATGGTGGAGTACCAGTGCGGATCGAGCGACATCAGCCAGTCGAAGGAGGCGAAAGCCAGGGTGATGGCGAAAAAGAACATGCCGGGACCGCTGGTCCTGCGCATCAGTGTCTGCAGTCCCCAGTCTCCGGTTTCATCCATCTCAACCGAAGCGTTATAGAGGCGGTATCCCAGGAATCCCCAGAGTCCGAAGTAGATCACCTGTCGCAGGATGAAAAAGGGTGTGTTGAGCCAGGGCTCCTTGCCCTGCAGCACCGGGTCGGCTGCAATCGCATCCGCGTGGGTCCAGTGATAAAGCGAATGCATGCCCAGCAGGATGGGAATCAAAAACAGGGCCCATACCAGTATGTTGGAGGAGATCGTCTCCGGTATGCGGCGAACTGCCACGCTCCAGCTGGCGCGGGTCAGATGTTGAAGCATCACAAAGAAAAGACATCCCAGAGCAAAGCTGGAGAAAAAGGTGAAGCTGACCAGGTAGGAGAAAAAGAACTGGTCATGTTCCAGGTAATATCCGATGCCGCTGGCGATAAGCCCGGTAATACCGACTCCGAACAGCACCCGGGTGGTATTCAGATTTTCCGGATAGGTCACCGATTCTGTTATTGCATCCTTGCTCATAAGTTCAGCAAATTTGTCTGTTGGTTTTCAAGATCTCATTCCCCGTCGGCGGATGACTTGTCGCTCAGCGATTTTATATACTCGATCAGCGACTGTATCTCGCTGTCGGAGAGATAATCGTAGTTGGGCATCACCGCCGCGTAGCCGGCAACTACCTTGGCGTTGGAATTCACAATCGATTCGCGCAGGTACTCCTCGTCGGCCACCACCGTGGTACCGTCGGCCATCTCCGCTTCATGGCCATACAGGTTTTGCCAGGTCGGACCCGTCATGCGGGTTCCGTCGGTGGAATGGCAGGTCATGCAGGCGTTGTTGGATGCCACCTCCTCGCCGCGGGCTACCGATACATCACCGCCACCGGCCGCAGCTTGCGCTTCTTTTTTAGCGGCCTCCGCCTCCTGCTGCTTCTGATACTCATCCCGTAGGCTAGCCAGGTCCACTTCGTACTGCTTCATCTGCTCCTCGGGCACAAAACGGCTTAGCTGAAGTGCCCGGATATAGGCCACGATCGCCCACCGGTCTTCCACCGGTACCTGCGACGCGTAGGAGGGCATTGAGCGGACCCCGTTGGCGATTGCGGAATAGAGCTCGCCGTCGGGCAGATTCCTGATCCGTTCGGTATGATAGGAGGGAGCCGGCACATAGCCGTAGTTTCCCGCCATGATGATGCCCCGGCCCTCGCCGTCCAGTCCGTGGCAGGGCGCACAGTAGATATTGTAGCGATCCTGCCCCCGGTAGATGAAGGATTTGTTCACCCGGGCCGGAATCGATTCGACGAAGCTGCTGTCGGCATTGATCCCCTGGTAGTAGCGGGTGTCCTCTTTAAGCCCGCCTCTGGGAACGGTACCTTCCACCGGCTTTCGCATAGCCATCTTGTCCGCGAAATACGCATTGCGTTCCTGCGATTCAAATCGTTTCTGTACATCCATGTTTAGCTGCGGATGGATCGGGGGTTTCTTGGAGAGATCACCCCGGCAGGAGAAAAGCAGCAGCGAGATCAATGCCGCCGCTGCAGGCAGAATCCTTGAGGCCTTTTTGGAACGACCCGCCGAAGCCTTCGCTGCGATATGTTTTCTTTGATTACTCATGGATAGTTTCAATATGGGTGGCTCCCTGTTTGTTGAAGAGCTGTTTAGCTTTCTCCTCGTCAAAAAGATCGTCGGCCGCTTCTATCGTGATAAAAAAGCTGTCATCCGAGGCCTTCTTGAATCGCTCGGAATTGAAAATAGGGTTGTACAACTTGGGCAGTTTGTTCACGGCGATCATCCCGAAGGTGGCTGCAAATGCCGAGAAAAGCACCGTCAGCTCGAAGGTGATCGGAACATAGATCGGGGGATTGATATAAGGCTTGCCGCTGATATTCATGGGATATTCAACGCCCATCACCCAGGTTATCAGGGCGACCGCCCCGAAGAATCCGACGATGGCTCCCCCCAGTACGATCCAGCCCAGCTTGGATTTTTTAAGATTCATCGCCTTCTCCATGCCGTGGATCGGGAAGGGGGCATAGGTATCAAATTTCTTGTATCCCGACTTCTCGACCGCTTCGGCTGCGTCGATCAGTTCCCTGGGATTTCTGAATTCGGCAAGTACCGCAAATATGTTGTTGGTGTCGTTTGCCATAATCTTATAGCTAGGTAGTTTGTTGTTCGGGAATCGCCGGTTGAGCCTTCGAAGGTACAAACTCCCCGGTATCCTTATCGTAGTTGTGGGGATCGGCTTGAGGCATAACTCCCTTGACCTCGGCGATCGCCACCATCGGCAGGTAGCGCAGGAACAGCAGGAAGAAGGTGAAAAACAGCCCGAAGGTGCCGACGTAGGTGATGATATCCCAGAAAGTGGGGGAGTAATAGTCCCACGACGAAGGCATGAAATCGGTGGCCAGCGATGCAACCGCAATCATGAAGCGCTCGAACCACATTCCGATGTTGACAATGATCGATATGATAAAAGTGAGCGCAATATTTCTTCTGATATACTTCGACCAGAGGAACTGCGGGGTCACCACGTTGCAGAACATCAGTATCCAGAATCCCCACGAGTAGGGCCCCACCACATAGAGCCAGAAGATTCCCTGCTCATAGATATATCCACTGTACCACGCGACAAATCCTTCCATCAGGTAGGCGAAAGCCACCAGGTTACCGGTCACCATCATCACCAGGTTCATCTTCTCCATGATGTCGATATTCATGATATCCTCCAGCCCATAGATACGGCGGGCGATCAGCATCAGCGTGAGCACCATGGCGAAGCCGGAGTAGATCGCTCCAGCAACGAAGTAGGGCGGAAAGATCGTGGAATGCCAGCCGGGGATAACCGAGACCGAGAAGTCGAAGGAAACGATCGAGTGCACCGAAAGTACCAGCGGGGTGGCCAGGCCAGCCAGGATCATATAGGCTTTTTCATAGTTCCACCAGTTGCGGAAACTGCCGGTCCAGCCGAGCGAAGCGATACCGTACGAGATTTTTGAAAGTTTCGTTTTCGCCCGGTCTCTCAAGGTGGCGAAGTCGGGGATGAGGCCTACATACCAGAACAGCAGGGAGACGGTGAAGTAGGTGCCCACGGCGAACACATCCCACAGTAGCGGGCTGCTGAAATTGGGCCAGATTGCCATCGAGTTGGGTACCGGGAATACCCAGTAGATCACCCAGATACGTCCCACATGGATCGCGGGGAAGAGGCCCGCACACATCACGGCGAAGATCGTCATCGCTTCGGCAAAACGGTTGATGGCGGTTCGCCATCCCTGCCGGAAAAGATGCAGGATGGCCGATATGAGTGTTCCCGCGTGACCGATACCGACCCACCATACGAAGTTGATGATTGCCCATCCCCAGCCGGCAGGGTTGTTGAGCCCCCAGATACCCACACCGTCCCAGATCAGGTATCCCACGGCCCCCAGCAGGGTGATCAACAGCAGATTCGCGAGCCCGAAAGCCAGGTACCATAGATGCGGCGCCGGCGAAAGGGGAGTCTTGACGATCATATCCGTAATACTGCTGAAGGAATGATCCCCCTTCACAAGTTTGGGTTCCGGTACGAATTGATAGTTTTTACTCATCGCTGTTTCTTTTTCTGGTTAGGCCAGTTTCGGATTGGGGTTGGTCAGTTTAGCCAGATAGGAGGTTCGAGGCCGGGTGTTCAGCTCCTCCAGAAGCAGGTAGTTTCGTTCATTGCGCTTGGCCTTCGAGACGGTGCTCTCCTCATCGGTCAGGTCTCCGAAGGTGATCGCCTCGGCTGGACATACCTGCTGACAGGCGGTTTTGACCGTGCCGTCGGGCGGTCGTACGGAGGCCCCGTCCGTTTCTACCTTGGTATTGATCTTGGCCCTGTTTACCCGCTGCACGCAGTAGGTGCATTTCTCCATGACCCCCCTGAAGCGGACCGTAACGTCCGGGTTCATCGCCATCTGGATCACTTCCGGATCGCTGCCGGATGTGAGAAACTCGTCGGTATAGTTGAAAAAGTTAAATCGGCGGACCTTGTAGGGACAGTTGTTCAGACAGTAGCGGGTGCCGATGCAGCGGTTATAGGTCATCTGGTTCATACCGTCGTCGCTGTGGGTGGTTGCTGCCACCGGGCATACCTGTTCGCAGGGAGCCAGCTCGCAATGCATGCAGGGTACCGGTTGGTGCAACGCCCTTGGATCGTCAACATCGCCTTCGAAATAACGATCGGTCCGTATCCAGTGCATCTCCCGGCCAGTACTCACTTCCTTCTTGCCCACCACAGGTATGTTGTTCTCGGCTTGGCAGGCGATGGTACAGGCACCGCATCCGACACAGGCGTTCAGGTCGATCGCCATGCCCCACTGTGGTTCGTGGTCGGGATAGTCAGGCGGGTCAAACATCGCCAATGGATGTTCCTGGCCTTTTTCCTGAGCATATTTTTCACCCGGAAGTTCCGCATTGTAGGATCCCTCATAGCTGGCGAAGTCCGGATTCTGTCGATACGCTTCGATCGTGGAGTAGCGCATCAGGGAGCGGCCCTCCATGCTGTGATGGTCTTGCGTACAGGCGATCTTGTAATGTCTTCCGGTTTTTTCGACTCCCACCCCTGTTGCAAAAAGCATGTGGTCGGTGGTACGCATAGGGTAGGTGTCTACGCCGGTGCCGTTAGCCACTCTTCCAATCCCTTCCCGTCCATATCCCACCGTGATGGTGATGCTGTCGTCGGCATGACCCGGCTGAATCCATACCGGCAGCTCGATCTGCCGGTCTCCGGCCGTAATCCTGATAATATCAACCGACACCGATCCGAGTCCTGCCTGCTGGATATTCAGCCTGTCGGCGGTATTTTTGCTGATCAGCGCCACGTTATCCCAGGTGATCTTGGTCATCGGGTCGGGAAGCTCCTGCAGCCATCCGTTGTTGGCATAGCGGCCGTCGAACAGCGTGGAGTCGGGACGGATCACCAACTCCATGCCATCCCGGTCCATTTCTTCGGCCGTAAACTGCCGGGCTGCACGATCAAAGCCGCTGTCGATGCGGGTGGAAATCTCGGGAAAGTGGCCATCGGTATCCACACCGTCGTGGAGCACCCGGTTCCATCGCTGCTGGAAATTGGTACCGTAATATTGTTGCCAGGTCTGGCGTACCAGGTCATGGCCGCCGGTTTCTTCGCCGGTGACCACCGTATTCAAAAATTCTATGGCACTGACGCCGGAGAAGAGCGGTCGGATGAGCGGCTGCACCACCGATCGGGTACCGGTGAAGGAGTAACCGTCGCCCCAGGCCTCCAGAAAATGGGCCCGGTTGACATGCCAGGTGGCGTTTTTCGAAGTCTCATCCACATAATCCGACAGATGAATGGAGGTCTCAACGTTGGAGAGAGCCTCTGAAAAATTCAGATCGGCGGGAGCGGTATATACGGGGTTGGTTCCAACCATCACCACGGTGTCGATCGCGCCGTCGTTCATCTCCCGCACCAGCGCGGCGAGGGACAGGCTGTTGTCCTGCTCCGGCAGATAGGGAAGCCGGTGGTAAGTTACCGACTCCCCGGCATTGCCCAGTGCCTGGTTGATTGCGGCCACGGTGGCGTGCAGTTCCGGCCGATGTTCCGCTCCGACCGTCAATACCGATTCGCCCCGGTGATTCATCAGCTCCTCGGCAAGGATTTCGATCCATTCGTGATCAGTGAATTTGCCGGTGAAACCGGAATAAGAAGCCAGCCCCTCGAGCGGCCCCGACAGGCGGGCTGCCAGGGCGTAGAGGAATGGACCGATTTCACTGGATTTCAGTCGCAGGCGGTGGTCGGCATTCGAACCGGTGAGTGTAAAGGTGCTTTCCACGGCATAGAACCGAATCATCTCGTCCTCCGCTGACTGCACCCTGCGGACCGCGGAGAAATCCTTGGTGTTTTGAACACTGTTTTTGTTGGCGGCCGGATTCATAAAATCGTCATCCAGAGCAACAACCACCGATGCTTCTCCATAATGATTGACCGTCCTCAGACGCTCGCCGAAGGCGATCTCGGTGCCGGCCAGCGCGTTATCTTCGCCAAACGGTTCATAGGTGACCCAACGGGCATCGGAAAATCTGTCAAGCGCCTGTTCGCGCAGCCGGTGGAATGTGGGGGAGGAGCTGGCCTCCGAAATAAACGCTATCGATCGGCCGGCGTCGGAAAAATGATCATTGCAAAATTTGCGAAATGCGTTGTAAGTCGACTGCTCGCCGTTCTGCAGGGGATAGCGAGACCGATCCGGGTCATAAAGTCCGAGTAGCTCAGCCTGGCCGAATATGCTGGTAGCTCCCCGGCTGGCCTGATGCATTTCATTGCCCTCGATTTTATTTGGCCGACCTTCACGGCTTTCCACCACGATGCCGGTCAGGGCATCCTGAAACGGCTGGGAGGAGGCGTAGTAGCGGGGCACACCGTGGACGATATCCTCAGGCTGCTTCGAGTAGGGCAGTATTTTCTGTACCGGACGGCGGCAGGAGGCGAATCCTGCAAGGGCGATCGATGCGCCCATAATTCTCAGGAAGCTGCGGCGGGAGACATCGTCGTTGAGCTCGGAAGCGTTTTCCTGGAA